>DHVO01000015.1:0-3624 GCA_002412705.1 Bacteroidales bacterium UBA5206
AACGAGGGCGACGAGGTGACCATTTTTGGCGATACTCCCACCATTACCCAAATGGCCGATGCCATTGGCACTATCCCCTACGAGATACTCACATCCATATCGCAGCGGGTTAAAAGGATTTATGTGCAGGAGTAGGGTTTGTGGAGATATTAAAAGAAGCAAGGAGTAAACATTTATGAAACATTCCATGAAAAAGGAAATAAGAAATACATTAATTGGAGGACTTATAGGTCTAATACTTGGGTGGATAGCTCATATTGGTTTTGTATCTTTTGACACATATTATAATAGGCCAAAACTTAATTTCAAAATTGAATCATTTACAGTTAACAAAACCAATCCCGATAACTGGGAAATGAGAATTATTCTTCATCAAGAAAACACAGGCAACTCAGAGGCTATTTTTAGTCTAGATAAATGTTATGTTAATTTCCCTCTTTTGGATTCTACTGTGATAAAGATTAAAAATCCCAAAACATACACTTTACCCGCAAGAACGTTCTTTACGGATACACTAATAATTCCAATTCCAAAATTCTTTGAAAATGTTGTAATAGATGATTTCTCTTCTTTCCAAAATATCAGCCTATTTTTCAATGAATTAAGACGAGATAGAATTTACACAACGACTAGAGATACAGCCGAGTTAGAATTAATGGGCAAATTGTATATAGAAAATGAAAATCCGCCAACAATAAAAGATTTCATTACCATTAACAGCAAGGGTGACTCAATACTAATTAGAGGGGTTCATAAATTTTTTTATCATGATAAGTTTTACACAAACCATTTCTTACCAAGTGATGCAACTGTTAAACAAACAATTGAAGATGATAAAATAATCATTGAATTTACAACAAGGACAGATAAGCCATTTATTTACTTGCCTCATGAAGATTTAAAGGATAAAATACTATTGGCGAATACGTTAGTCTTATCTGGAACAATACGAAATGATTTAGATGAAGGGCATGAGTATAAAAACTTTGAATTAAAGAAAAAGAATGAAGTGGGTGAAATGTATTTCTTTTTATTCAAATAAAGCCAAGTTCATAATAAATGATAGGAAGAAACTCTGCTCTTTAAATGAGTTCGAGAACAAGTACACACCTTAATAAAAGAGTTAGAAAGGATATCTTATCTAATAATGTCTTCAAAAACAGAAAACTATTCCATCAAATCTCTCTAATTATTTTAAATAATAGACATTAACAGAAATTCTAAGTTTACCAAACAATGTAGGCAATTGCCCCTTTCACGATACACGCCAAACGCATTCCATATAAAAAAGCAAAACCCGCAATTAGCGGGTTTTCTTTTATTAGAACAGAAACTAAATGCTATCCAAGGTCGCTAATGCGCTCTAGCTTGTGAACATCAAGAACCTTAATTCTGCGCCCATCCAGCTCCAGAACGCCCTCCTCTGAGAACGCCGAAAGCGTTCTAATTGCGTTAGAGGTGGTCATGTTAGATAGGTTGGCAAGGTCCTCGCGCGAAAGGTAAACCTTAATGGTTTGCCCATCGTCCTCAAAGCCGTAGGTATCGCGAAGGAAGATAAGCGATTCGGCTAAACGCCCACGAATATGCTTCTGAGTTAGGGTTACAGTACGGTTGTTAGAGAAACCAAGTTCTGTTGCTACCGAGCGAAGAATATGAAGCGTAAGCTCTGCGTTCATCTTTAGGATTTCAAGAAGCACGGTACGGTCAATAACGCAAATAACTGAATCCTCAAGTGCCTGTGCCGAGGCAATGTAGTTCTCATCAGCAAAAAGAGCCCTATAACCGATAAATCCAATTGGTTTGGCCATGCGCATAATTTGGTCGCGACCACCAACACCCTCCTTAAAAATCTTAACCTTACCCTTGGTAAGGCAAACCAAGCCTGAGGGCTTATCGCCCTCCTTATATATTATTTCACCTTTACGGTAGAACGAACAAGTGAAATTCCTCCGAATTAGTTCCTTCTCCCCTGATTGAAGATTGTGAAATAGAGAGCAAACCCCTTCGAATGAATTTTGTACATCAATGTTATGTTGAGCCATGTCCCATTCGGTTTTAATTTCGGTTGCAAAAATACATTTAATTATGCTCTAAAACATGATTTAAAGCATAATTTGGACGGCATTTTGATGAGTTATGCGCCTTTTCTAGCTATTGTACTTAGCCACAAGGGGCATTCTACGACCAAATCCAAACGCCTTTACCGACACCCTTATAAAAGGTGGTGCCTGAAAGCGTTTGTACTCGTTTAGATTCACCAACCGGGCAATTCGTTTAACGGTGGCTGGGTCAAACCCTTCAGAAATTATTTCGGAAACGCTCTTCTGCTCCTCTATGTACTTGAATAGCACCTCATCTAGCAGGTCGTACTCGGGTAGCGAGTCGGAGTCTTTTTGGTCTGGCCTAAGCTCTGCCGAAGGGGGTTTTAGTATGGTGTTAACAGGGATTATCTCGGTATTCCTATTTATGTACCAAGCCAGCTTAAACACATCGGTTTTGTAAACATCGCCAAGTACGCTAAGGGCTCCATTCATATCGCCATAAAGAGTACCGTAGCCAACTGCTGCTTCACTTTTGTTAGAGGTGTTTAGCAGTAGGTGTCCAAACTTGTTGCTAATGGCCATAAGGAGCGTTCCCCTAACCCTTGCCTGCATGTTCTCCTCGGTTAAGTCCTCCTTTAAGCCATCAAAAATGGGCGATAAGCTAGACTTTAGCGCATCAAATGCGGGTTGTATGCTTACAATATCGTACTTAACGTTAAGATTTTGGGCTAAACCCACTGCATCGTCAATGGAGTGCTGCGATGAGTACTGCGAGGGCATTAACAAAACCCTAAGATTCTCGGGGCCTAACGCACTGGCAGCAATGGCTAGGGTTACTGCGGAGTCTAATCCGCCAGAAAGCCCAAGGGTAGCCTTTTTAAAGCCCATTTTCTGGAAGTAATCGCGCACACCCATAACAAGGGCATCGTGAATAAGCGCTATTTTATCGTCGGCAGCTGCAGGCTCAACGGCTTTTTGCCGTGCCAGCGTATCGGTATCAACAAGAACAATATCCTCCTCAAACCGCTTAAGGCGCATAGCGATACTGCCATTGGGCGCAAACGCCATTGATGCTCCATCAAAAATTAAATCGGTATTACCACCAACCTGATTTACTGATATCACAGGTAAGGCGTGCTGCTTTGCATGGCGGGCAAACACCTTTGCCCTGCGCTGCTCCACATCCCATGAGAATGGCGATGCCGATATGTTAACCACCAGCTCCGGATTGTGCTTTGCCAGCATCGCCATGGGCGATAGGTTATAAAGCTTTCCGCGGGCAAAACCTCTGGATACGGGCTGGTCGTCCCACAAATCCTCACAAACAGTAATGGCTACACGCGTTCCGTTTACTATGGCCACCTCAAAGGTTGATGCGGGCTCAAAGTAGCGGTACTCATCAAAAATATCGTAGGTTGGTAGTAGCGCTTTGTGATGATGGCTTAGTACTTTTCCTTGCCCCAGTAGCAACGCCGCATTATACAGCAGCTTACCCTGCGGATTGGGATTTAGAACAGGTGCGCCTACAATGGCATGTATCCCAACGCATCCCTTTGCTATTTGCTCAACTGCGCGGTAGCAG
>DHVO01000015.1:3709-24302 GCA_002412705.1 Bacteroidales bacterium UBA5206
GAGGTGTTGCCAACTATATCGTTTATAGTGTAGTTTAGCTGAGCAAGAGCAATTTTCATGTCGATATGTTAAAAGATAATACCCAAACGAAGCGAAACGTTGTTAAGGCTAATCTTGCCCTCGCCTGGCTTAAACGTTTTGGTTAGTCCACCACTATAGATTACTCCAAGCTGCAACGCAGTAGGCCCACCAAGAGAATACTCAATGCCCCCACCAATTTGATACGACAGGAATAAAGGACGAACCATATCGGATATGGGCTCTTTGGAAATATCGTTCCATTTTTCCCAAGCAAATGCCTTATACCGTATGTGAGTTGTTAAACCCAGATGGGCATAGAAAGTATTATAGCCAATCTCTATGGTTTTAAACTTTAGCTCAAGAGGAATGCTTATATACTGAACGCGTGCCTTCACATTTGCATTTTGGGCAATTCTATACTCAGCGCCATCATCGGTTGTTAGCGTGTCTATTTGCCCATACTTAACGTTACCGCTTAAGCTATTTATGGATAACCCAGTAGAGAACGCATAGCGTTCGGCAAAATACTTATCGGCAGTAAAACCAACCCGGTACCCAAACTCTGGACCATTAGGAGTAAACACCTTACTGTCGGACGAGAACCACGAAATTTGAGGATCGAAGTAGATACCAAAACGCAGTCCTTGCGCCATTGTGCTATGTGAGAATAATGCTGCGGCTACTGTTAGCGCCGCTACTATTGCTAGCCGTTTCATTCTAATTGTAATTTTAAGATGAACAAAATTAGTAATGTTTTTACAAATAAGGCAGCCATTAACCAATATAGAGGCTTTACTTAACCATTAATAACACCACAAACAATAACGTGTATATCCCACTTTTAATATTTTAGGATGCAACATTGGTGAACAAGCAATACATTTGTGGAAAAGAAAACTAGGATAGGGTTGGTTTCATTAATTTAAGAAATCTCTTTTATGTACATCCCCTTTACAATTCCCTTTTCACGTTTAACTTTACATTATGGTACTATTTCCCAACGCCAAAATTAATTTAGGGCTATACATAGTAAATCGCAGAAACGATGGTTTCCACGATATAGAAACGGTATTCTACCCTATACCATCACTTACAGATATTCTGGAGATTGTTCCAGCAAAGGATTCTGCCAATGAGCTAACGTTTACCCAAACTGGTATTACCGTTGATGGCCCTTTGGAATCGAACCTATGCGTAAAAGCTTACCACCTGCTAAAGGAGTACACCAGCTTACCCCACGTAAAAATCCATTTGCATAAGCTAATCCCCATGGGGGCTGGGCTAGGCGGCGGCTCTGCCGACGGCGCTTTTGCGCTAAAAGCGCTTAACCAGCTAGCAGCTAATCCTATTGGCCACCAGCAATTGCTAGAAATTGCCCTAAAGTTAGGTAGCGACTGCCCTTTCTTTATTGAGAACAAACCAACCTTTGCTACAGGCCGAGGAGAGGTAATGCAACCAATAGAAATAGACCTAAGCCATTACCACGTTGTGCTTGTAAATCCCAAGATACATGTAAATACGGGTAAAGCCTACTCTCAATCTACACCAAAACCAGCAGCAACCAATTTAATGCAACTAAGCAAACTTTCCATTGATACTTGGAAAGAATCGGTTTCCAACGATTTTGAAGAGGTTGTATTCCCTCTTCACCCTGAAATTGAAGCCATTAAAACAGAGCTATACCGTTTGGGTGCGGTTTACGCTGCCATGTCGGGAAGTGGTTCAACGGTATTTGGACTATTTACCCAATTGCCAACGCAAGTAAGTTTTCCAGATAATTACTTTGTACACAAGGGATAACAAAAAAAGGGAACCTAGGTTCCCTTTTCTATTCGTATTACAAGGAGTAAAAATTACTCCAGTACAACCATTACAAATCCTTTGCAAACCCTTTCGCCAGGTTTTACATTTACTTCCTTAACAATTGAGTCAACGGGAGCAATAATTCTGTTGTGCATTTTCATTGCATCTAGAATTACAAGGATGTCACCTTGCTTTACCTCTTGGCCAACCTTAACTTTTACGTCAACAATTGTTCCAGGGATAAAAGCTGTAAGGTGCTTATTATCTAGCCTACTTAAAGCCATATAGCTATTGATTTAGAAGATTCGTTAGTTAATAATCTTAATAATTACCTCACAACTAGTTTCTAGAATGGAGGAATACCATGCTTCTTAAATGGACGGTCGGCCACTTTATTGCTCGAAACCTCCAATGCATGAAGGAGTAACTTACGGGTTTCTTCTGGCTCAATTACAGTGTCGATATAGCCCTTAGCGGCAGCAACATAAGGATTAGCAAACTTCTCCTTATACTCTTCTACCTTCTGACGGCGCATCTCGTCTGGGTTCTCGGCCTCGCTAATCTCCTTACGGAAGATAATGTTAGCAGCACCCTCTGGACCCATAACTGCAATCTCGGCACCTGGCCATGCAAACACAAAGTCGGCACGTAAGTGGCGAGAGCTCATAGCAATATATCCGCCACCATAAGCCTTACGAAGGATAACGGTCATTTTAGGCACAGAAGCCTCGCTGTATGCATAAAGCAGCTTTGCTCCGTGACGAATAACACCAGCATGTTCCTGATCAACACCTGGAAGGTAGCCAGGAAGGTCAACTAGGGTACAAAGAGGGATGTTGAACGCGTTACAGTATCGGATAAAGCGAGCAGCCTTATCAGAGCTGTCAACATCAAGTACACCTGCCATAACTAAAGGCTGGTTGGCAACAAAACCAACGGTCTCACCATTCAACCGGCCAAATCCAATAACGATATTGCCAGCCCACATCTCCTGAATCTCAAAGAAATCGGAGTCGTCAACAATAGCACGAATAACGTTACGCACATCATATGGCTCTTTAGGATCGCCTGGAACAATATCGTCGATATTGTAGGTAGGCTTAGGCTCCTTTGGTTCAAACTTGCGCGCTTTGCGGGTATTGTTCCAAGGAATAAAGGTGATAAGCTTTTTAATTTGCTCAAAGCACTCAAACTCGCTCTCGGCAAAGAAGTGTGCATTTCCAGTAATTTGAGCGTGAATTTTTGCTCCACCTAGCTCCTCTTGGGTAATCTCCTCGCCAAGAACAGACTTAATAACCTCTGGTCCAGTAATGAACATTTTCGATATGTTTTCCACCACGAAAACAAAATCGGTTAGAGCAGGAGAGTACACTGCACCACCTGCACATGGGCCTAGAATTACTGAGATTTGAGGGATAATTCCACTTGAAAGCGTGTTACGCCAGAAAATCTCGCCATAACCAGCCAAAGAGTTTACACCCTCTTGAATACGAGCACCACCTGAGTCGTTTATACCAATTAATGGAATTCTCATGCGAAGAGCATAGTCCATAATCTTGGTAATTTTTCGGGCATGCATAAATCCCAAAGAACCACCAGCAACAGTGAAATCCTGTGCAAAAATGGCTACTGGAGCACCATAAATGGTACCAGTACCTATAATTACACCGTCGCCATGTAGAACTTTACCGCCCATTCCAAAGTCACGGGCTTCATGCTCAACGAACATGTCGTACTCATTGAATGAGTCCTCGTCGAGTAGCGTAATAATACGTTCACGGGCTGTTAACTTACCCATAGCCACCTGTTTAGCTACGGCTTGTTCTCCCCCACCCTGAAGAACTTCCTCTTTACGCTTTTTTAACTCCTCAATTTTTCCTTTTAAAGGCATAGGGTTAACTATTAGTTTAATAATAACGCAAAAAAACGGAACACACTCCCGTCAATTTACGAGTGCAACTTTACGAAATCAATCGTAATTATCGAATAGTATTGCTAAACTTTTAACAGACAAAATTACAACTATCTGTATGTCTGAGCAATATTTTTAAAACATCCGTTTTATTCTGATGCAAAAAAAGAGGGAGATGGCTACTTTTTAGCTATCTCCCTGCAAAAAATAGGTCTATTTTGGAGCTAGTTTGTATAAAGCTAGCGCAATTATGGCAAAAAGAATATTCGGGGTCCAAACAGCTAAAAGCGGATTCATGCTACCGCTAACCGCAAACATGGTTGAAAAGCGCATAAATAGTATGTAAGAGAAGCTTATAGCCAAACCTAAACCTATATGTAAACCAATACCACCCCTAACCTTTCTCGATGAAAGGGCTACGCCAATAAGTGTAAGAATAAAGGTGGAGAAAGGAAAGGCAAATCTACCATACTTCTCTATTAGAAAAACCTCTACGTTATCGGCACCCTGAAGGCGTTGCTGAGCAATAAAGTCGTTTAGCTCAAACATGTTCATGGTTTCAACAACATCAAGTCGCTGCGTAAAATCCGATGGTACCACATATATATTGGTATCCATTCTTGCACCAGAAGTTAGCTGCTCCCCATTCTCGGTATAGTTCCTAATGTAGTAGCTGTTAACGGTCCAGGTTTGCTTGGTTGAATCCCACTTTGCGTAGTCGGATATAAGCTTTGACTTTAGCACTCCATCCTCAAATTTCTCCATTGAGAACTTGTAACCAATGTTGCTATAGGAGTTAAACGCCTCCATGTATATAAACACGCCGGGTCGCACTTGTTTATGAATATGCCTATCGGTATTGGTATAGGGCTTCTTAATGTAGGTATTCTCAAACTCTAGTCTTACTCTATTTGCGGGTGGAATAATAAAACTGGTTAGCACAAAAGAGAATAGGGCAATAATAAACGCCGATATAAAGTAAGGGAACATCATTCGTTTAAAGCTAACCCCAGCGCTAAGAATAGCTATAATCTCTGTGTTGTAAGCCATTTTTGAGGTGAAGAAAATTACCGCAATAAAGGTGAACAATGAGCTAAAGAGGTTGGCAAAGTATGGAATAAAGTTCATGTAGTAATCGAACACAATGGCACTAAGGGGCGCTCCCTTCTCCATAAAATCGTCAATCTTCTCCGTAACATCAAAAACCACAGCAATACCTACAATAAGTAGAATAGCGTAAAAGTAAGTTCCAATAAACTTACGAATGATGTAAAGGTCTATTATCTTAAATCCCAATTTTGTCATAACCTCACAGTTAACTTTTTAACCATTGCATTTTTCCAAGCATTAAAATCGCCTTGCTTTATGTGCTCTCTAGCCTGCCGTACCAACCAAAGGTAAAAACCTAGGTTGTGCAAACTAGCCATTTGTGGGCCAAGCATTTCGCCAGATATGAACAGGTGACGTAAGTATGCTTTTGAGTATCGGCTATCTGCAAAAGTAATACCTAAGGAATCAATTGGCGAAAAATCATTGCGCCATTTTTGATTTCTTATGTTAATAATTCCTTCGCTGGTGAACAGCATGCCGTTTCTACCATTACGGGTGGGCATTACACAATCGAACATATCTACACCGCGGGCGATACCCTCCAAAATATTATCGGGGGTACCAACACCCATTAAGTAACGGGGTTTATCCTTGGGTAATATTTCGTTTACAACCTCTATCATTTGGTACATTACCTCGGCGGGTTCCCCAACGCTAAGTCCACCAATGGCATTACCCTCCCGTCCTTTGGCTGCAATGTTCTCGGCTGCACGTTTACGCAACTCGGGGTACACACAGCCCTGTACTATGGGAAAAAGGGTTTGCTTGTAACCATAGAGCGGCTCGGTAGAGTCGAAACGGGTTATGCACCTATCCAGCCACTGCTCTGTTAGGTCAAGGGATTTCTTAGCATAATCGAAATCTGCCGTACCGGGAGGGCACTCATCAAAAGCCATAATAATATCGGCACCAATGGTACGCTGAATGTCCATTACATTTTCTGGCGAAAAGAAGTGCTTTGAACCATCTATATGGGAACGAAAGTGTGCCCCCTCCTTTGTTAGCTTGCGGTTTTCGGCTAACGAAAAAACCTGAAATCCGCCGCTATCGGTTAGTATTGGTCTATCCCAGCTAATAAACTTATGTAAACCACCTGCCTGTTGCATCACCTCTAATCCTGGACGCAAGTACAAGTGGTAGGTATTACCTAAAATTATCTCGGCATTAATATCCTGCTCCAACTCCCTGTGGCTAATACCCTTAACACTACCAACAGTGCCAACAGGCATAAAAATTGGGGTTTCAATAACCCCATGGTCGGTTACAATTCGCCCCGTACGCGCATTACTATTGGGGTCGTTTATCTCAACTGTAAAATCCATCTATTAAATATTTTCGGAGCCAAAGATAGTGTAAAATAGTAAACTGATGAGTTACCTCATTTGTTTCCATCTTGCTTAACCCAAAAAACTTTAATAACATTGTGGTGATTTTAAACAGACTACCTGTGAGCGCTTTCCTTTATCAGCTAAGTATTTACGAACTCATTTTAGCTGGAGTTCTTTTTCTTGGACTAGTAATCCAGCTTTACTACTACCTAGGCGTTTTCCTAAAAATTGTGAAGTTTAGGGGAAACCCGTCAAATAACATTCAGCCTCCCGTGTCTATTGTTATTTGTGCGAGAGACGAGGAGGAGAACCTAAGTAGCTTCCTTCCGCTTGTGCTTGAGCAAAACTATCCCAGCTTTGAGGTTGTGGTGGTAAACGACTGCTCTAGCGACGATACCGATATGGTTCTTGAGCGCCTAATGCGCACATACAAACACCTTCGCGTTACCACCATTAAACAAGACGAAAAGTTTACGCACACCAAGAAGCTGGCACTTACCATAGGCATTAAGGCTGCTAAGCACGACTGGCTTTTGCTAACCGATGCCGATTGCCGCCCCGATAGCCCAAACTGGCTATCATCCATGGCTGTGGCTTTTACACAGGATAACGAGATAGTTTTGGGTTATGGCGGTTTTATTCCCGAAAAAGGGTTTACCAATAAAGTGATTAGGTTTGATGCACTTTTTACAGCCATGCTGTACTTAGGTGCCGCACTAGTTCGCAAACCATATATGGGAGTTGGTAGAAACCTAGCCTACAGGCGCGACTTATTCTTTCGTAACAAGGGCTTTGCATCGCATAGCCAGCTAGCCTCTGGTGACGACGATTTATTTGTAAATGAGGTGGCCACAAAAAGCAACGCAACAGTGGTTATTGCAACAGGTGCACATACCAGAACCCCTGCAAAGAAAACCCTAGAGGGATGGTTTAAGCAAAAAAGACGACACCTTACAACAGGAGGTAGATACAAAAGCGGTAGCAAATGGTACCTAGGAACAGAGCTATTCTCGCGCTTTACATTTTATGGCAGCGCAATTGCCCTTATTGCACTACAGTTTTATCCGCTTATTATAGCTGGAGTAATCCTGCTTAGGTTAATCATCAAGCTATCGGTAATAAAAGCGGTAATGGTACGTTTGAAGGAAAGAAAAATATTGCTAATTTCGTTGATTTACGATTTCTTTAGTCCCATAATATTTGGTACTATTGCCCTTACAAACAAATTCAGCACACAAAAGACCAAATGGAGATAAGTCCTAACCTGTCTGATAAAGCAAAGTTAGACCTACAACTAGTTGAGGCTGCAATAAATGGCGAACAGAAAGCCTATGCAGAGCTCCTAGATAGGTACAGGGATGCCATATACTTTATGCTGCTGAAAATGGTGAACAACAAAAGCGATGCAGAGGATCTTACCATTGAAGCGTTTGGCAAAGCTTTTAAGAACATTCATCAGTACACCCCTAACTACGCTTTTAGCACATGGCTCTTTAAAATAGCATCCAACAACTGTATTGACTTTATACGGAAAAAGAGAGCCAACCTTATTTCTATTGATCATCAGCCAGAGGATTCCGAGGGGTTGCTCCCATCGCCAACGGCAAACCTGCAGTCTAATATACTCGATCCCGAGGAACACCTTATTAAGGAGCAAAATATTAAGCTTATACAAAGCGTTGTGGCCAAGCTAAAGCCAAGGTACCGCAACCTAATTGAGCTCCGCTACTTTAAGGAGTACAGCTACGAAGAGATTGCCGATGAGCTAGACCTACCCATAGGAACAGTTAAAGCACAGCTTTTTAGAGCGCGCGAGCTCCTCTTTAATATACTGAAAAACAATCCTCACAAGTAGAAATAGGCTCCTTTGGGTAGGGTTGTTACCCTATCCAAACACAAAACAACTAACATACTTGCACAAACCGCTGCAAGATAAAATGAGCGTTTAATCTTTGCCATCCACAACTAATCACAGCAATGCAAAGCATACTTAGCTACTTCCCTGAGCTGGATAAAACTCAGCGAGAAAAACTTGCACTACTCGACACTCTATACCGTGAGTGGAACGAGAAGATAAATGTAATATCGAGAAAAGATATCGATAAGCTTTACCTACACCACGTTTTACACTCGTTGGCCATTGCAAAAGTAATTTCCTTTGCAAAGGGGACTAAAATTGTTGATGTAGGAACAGGAGGCGGGTTTCCTGGTATCCCATTGGCCATTCTTTTTCCAGGATGCCAGTTCACACTGGTTGACTCCATTGGGAAAAAAATTATTGTTGCCGATTCTGTTGCCAAGGCATTAGACCTAAAAAACGTGACCGCAATAAAAACCAGAGCCGAAGAGATTAAAGAAAAGTTTGACTTTGTGGTTAGCAGAGCGGTTGCCCCACTACCCACGCTATTTGGATGGACAAACCATTTAATTACCCCTGGAGGAGCCAATAGCCTTGAGAATGGGCTCATTTGCCTTAAAGGGGGAGACATTAGCCAAGAGGTATCGCCCTTTGGGAAACGCATAAAACGCTGGAAAATTAAGCACTTTTTTGAAGAGGAATACTTTGATGGAAAAGAAGTTGTATTCCTATCGAAGTAATTTTGCATTAACTTTTTTAGCATAATTGTTTTTTCCGTTTGAAAAAAAGTTTACTTTTGCAGTCTTAAAATTTGGATGTAGTACATCCTAGTGAACTGGAAATCATAATAGAGTAAAAAATAAAAGCTTACACCAATGAAAAGAACGTTCCAACCCTCCAACAGGAAAAGAAAAAACAAGCACGGTTTCAGAGAGCGTATGTCTACTCACAACGGAAGAAGAGTGTTGGCAGCGCGTAGGGCTAAAGGAAGGAAAAAGCTAACCGTATCAGATGAACCTAACTACAAAGGTTAATTTGTAAAGGCATTATTTTCTTTGTTGGCAGGTGAAAACCTGCCTTTTTTTTTACCGATAAGCGAGAAGTTTAAAGATTTTTATAGAAGTTAGCACACAAAACCACCGTGCAACAACTAACTAGCTGTTAATAATGTACCTCACTAACGCAAATACACAGCGCGAGCTACTTCTTTCTGCCACGCTACCAAGTAATATTGAGCCGATTGTACAAAAAGTACTAACCTCCGAAAGGCTTACCGTATCCGATGCGGTTACGCTATTTGAGCAGGCCGACTTAGGATTACTCTCCCTGCTAGCCTCCTATGCCAATCATCGCAAGAATGGCGACGAGGTAGCATTTAATAAGAACTTCCACATTGAGCCAACAAATATTTGTGTTTACAAGTGCAAATTCTGCTCATACCAGCGTGAGCTGGGACAAGAAGGCGCATGGGAGATGTCGCTAAAGCAAATAGAAGAGCTGTCGGCCACATTTAAGGAGAGGGGAATTACGGAGGTACATATTGTTGGCGGAGTACACCCAAAATGGGACGTGGATTACTACGGCAAAATGGTACAACGCGTTAAGCAAATGTTACCAGAGGTGCACGTTAAGGCCTTCTCGGCCATTGAGCTTCACTTTATATTTGCAAAAGCAAAGCTCTCCTACAGAGAGGGAATGCGCAAGCTAAAAAGCTATGGACTAAACTCTATTCCTGGTGGTGGAGCAGAGATTTTTGATGCAGATATTCGCTCTAAAATTTGCCCCGATAAAGCAAAAGCAGAGCAGTGGCTAGGTGTACACGAAGCGGCACACCTTGAGGGAGTATCATCAAATGCAACCATGCTATATGGCCATGTAGAAAGCTTTATGCACAGGGTTTTACACATGGAGCAGCTAAGAATATTGCAGGATAAAACGGGTGGTTTTAACTGTTTTATCCCGCTAAAATTCCGAAAGGCAAATAACCCGTTAAGCTATCTTGGCGAGACCAACACCGTTGACGACCTAAAAACGTTTGCTGTAGCAAGGCTCTTCCTCGACAACTTTAACCACATTAAGGCATACTGGCCCATGCTAGGTAAAGAGGTAACCAAAATGGCGCTAAGCTTTGGAGTAAACGATATAGATGGAACCATTGACGATACCACCAAAATATACTCCATGGCAGGAGTTGAGGATCAGAAACCTAAAATGACAGTTACCGATTTAACGGCACTTATAACCAGCGCAGGAAAGCTGCCTGTTGAAAGGGATTCCTGCTACAATGTAATAAAACGATACTATTAGCAGCGCCATACATTACCCCAATTGCCGCTCATAGCTGGAGCACACCAGCCTAAACCGCAAAGAGAATCGGCACGGAGTAAAATTAAATTAGTACTTTTACGTTTCAACATAATTGAGCAAATTAGCAGGCAATACAAATGCCTAAACGAACCAAACAAACAGCTAACCATTAATAGTATGCCAAAAAGCAGCCCAAGCATTAAGGAGAAAATTAGCTCTTTGCTAAAATTGATAGTAAGCAATGTTTACGTAAAGAATATTTTAATAGCGCTTGGAATAAGCATTGCCGCTTTTTTCCTAGTGTTTCTATTCCTTAACATTTTTACCCGACACGGGCGTACTTACCCCGTTCCAGACTTTGTTGGGCTTAACAAACAAGAGGTTGCCGAACTGGCCGAAGAGCACAACCTAAGGGTTAGCGTTACCGACTCGGTATTTATTATGACACGCAGTCCTGGAACTGTAATTGAGCAGAACCCAGAGCCAGGTACAATGGTAAAATCGAACCGAAAAATATTTTTCATAGTTAACGCCCTAAATCCCCAAAAGGTTGAAATGCCCAATGTTGTAGGAGTAACGCTTAGGCAAGCCAAAGCCATGCTCGATTTGCAGGGCCTTAGCGTAGGTAAACTCGATTTTATTGCAGATATAGCGGTTAACAACGTAATGGAGCAAAGGCACAATGGCTCCGTAATTGAACCCGGACAAATGGTTCCTAAAGGCTCAACCATTGACCTTTTGCTGGGCCGGGGCCTTAGGGGTGAACAAACAGCCCTTCCGCAGCTTATTGGGTTAAAGCTACTCGAAGCCAAAAACCTTCTAATTGAGGCATCGCTAAATCTAGGCCAAATACGATTTGACGAAACGGTTGAAACCTACAAGGACTCCATTGAAGCGAAGGTTTATAGCCAGTATCCAGCGTACGATGGCCCCCGTTCCATATCGTTTGGAGCGCGTGTTGAGCTATGGCTAACGCTAAACGAATCAAGAATACCAAAGCCCAAAGTTGATGGTGCCATTGATTCAACCTACATAAAGATACTTGAAGAAGAACCAATTGAGGAAGTACTAGAGTAATGCGATTAAATAAGTGGCATCAGGTTGTTGTAGCATTGCTACTAATAGCTTCCTCGGCAGTAAGCCAAGAGGTGCTAGTCCCGCTGGAATACACACCCTTACAGGGAGTTGGCGGCGCTAAATCAAGCGCCTCAACAAGCAGTGTATCCCTCCCCTTCTTTGACGACTTTGCAAAGCAGTATCCTGTTCCCAACGCGTTGCTTTGGCAAACAAATGGAACATTATCCAACAGCACATTCGCCATAAACCCACCAAGTATTGGCGTGGCTTCCTTTGATTTAATAAACCTAAAGGGCGAAATTTACTCGCACATCAGCACCACATCAAAGGATGCCGATATACTTACATCAAATCCTATAAACCTTAACTATCCAGGGGATTTAACCATATACCTCTCCTTTGCCTACCAACCACAAGGGTTGGGTAGAATAGCTAGCAAAACCGACTCATTAGCTGTTGATTTTTACGATGTAGCAAACGACCAATGGGTTAATGCATGGAGAGTATCAGCAGATATTCCCAACAACACCCTTACAGAAACAAATAGGCTTGAGAACAAAACAAGGATTAGAAAGGATACCGAAATAAAAAGTAAGTTCTTTAATGTTGCCCTGCCCATTTACGATGAGAGATACCTAAAAGATGGGTTTAGGTTTAGATTTAGGAACCTAGCCTCCATATCGGAAAACGCACAGGATCCTGCCCGTACCAATGGCGACAACTGGCACATAGACCTTGTTTACCTTAATAGGAACAGGTACGAGGCCGATACCATACCCAACGACATAGCCATAAGCAAGCCCATTAAGTCTATACTTACCAACTATACATCTGTTCCATGGTTGCACTTTAAACAGAGCAGCGTACTGCAAGCAGAGCTAGCCAATAGGCTGGAGTTCCCCATATCGTATCGTAACCTTGGCCCCACCACATGGAACGTAACCCGTAGGTTTGAGGTGATGAACCACTCCACCAACGAGACCTATGCCTTTTCTGGTGGTGCAGAAAACATTTACGCATTTCAGGATGTTGACTTTATCCGTTACTACCTATACGACTTTACCAGCGACTGGAGCGACTCCGCAAAATACACCTTTAAGAGCTACCTAATAACCGATTTTGAAGAGGAAACTAAGCATTTCCGCCAAAACGATACCACCGAGTACACCCAAGAGTTCAAGAACTACTATGCCTACGACGATGGCTCTGCCGAAATGGGATACGGTCTTTACGGCGATGGGTCGCAGAACGGCATGGTTGCCCTTAAGTACAACATCTACGCAGAGGATAAGCTAGCGGGCGTAAAAATATATTTTAACCGCTCTTACAAGGACTCTAACCAGCAGTTCTTTAAGCTAACCATTTGGGACAGCAATAATGGTGCTCCTGGAAATATAATTTACCAGAGAACAGGCATAAAGCCACTATTTAGGGATAGCCTTAACCAGTTTACGCTGTACAAAATTGATGAGGACATTACCCTTAGCGGCGAGTTTTTTGTGGGATGGGCACAAACCACAACCGACCTGCTAAACGTTGGGTTCGACTTAAACACTCTTCCATCCAATAAGCTGTACTACAACCTTTTTGGCTACTGGCAAACCACAGAGCTCCCCGGAGCGCTAATGGTTAGGCCTGTGTTTGGAGAACTTACCGAGAATCCAACAAATATTGATGATGTTGAGGACACTAAGCTATCGGTTTACCCTAACCCCGCATCAACGGTAGTAAAAATTGCAGGAGACATTACCAACAGCATTAGCCACATTCGCATATTCAACCTATCGGGACAATTGGTGCTTGAGCAGCAAGTACACAACGGTGAAGTTAACGTTGAGCACCTGAACCAAGGCACCTACATACTTCAAGCCCTAACGCGGAGTGGGCACCCCAAAACAGCAAAGCTTGTTATTCTACGATGAAAGATTTAAATGAGGGCTACGCAGCCAATGATGAACTAGACGAGGAGTCATCGGACGAACAATCGGAACTATTTGAGCACTTTCACTTTGATGTTGATAAGGGGCAAACGCCACTCCGAATTGATAAGTTTCTGGTAAACAAGATACAAAACGCATCGCGTAACCGAGTGCAGAATGCTGCCGATGCGGGTACCATACTGGTAAACGGCAAGCCCGTTAAGCCATCGTACAAGGTAAAACCTGGCGATTCCATCTCCATAGTGATGGCCTACCCCCCTAGAGATGTAGAGATACTGCCAGAAAACATCCCGCTAAACATTGTTTACGAGGATAACGATGTTGTGGTGATTAACAAGGAACCGGGTATGGTAGTACACCCTGGGCACGGAAACTTTAGCGGCACACTGGTTAACGCGCTGATGTACCATCTTAAGGATGTTCCCCTGTTTAGCAGCGGCGAAGTACGTCCTGGCTTAGTACACCGTATAGATAAGAACACATCGGGTATAATGGTTATTGCCAAAAGCGAAATAGCCATGAATAGGCTTGCCAAACAGTTCTTCGATCGCACCACATCGCGTAAGTACGTTGCGCTGGTTTGGGGCAACATGGATGAACCTAGCGGCACCATTACTGGACACATTGGCCGCAGCATCCGCGACCGTAAAAAGATGCAGGTATTTCCCGATGGAGATCAAGGCAAACACGCCGTAACCCACTGGAAGGTGATAGAACCCCTTGGCTATGTAAACCTTGTTGAGTGCAAACTAGAAACGGGTAGAACTCACCAAATTAGAGCCCACTTTGAGTACATTGGGCACCCCCTGTTTAACGACGACCGCTACGGGGGTAACATTATAGTAAAAGGAACAACCTTTACAAAGTATAAGCAATTTGTACAAAACTGCTTTAACATTTGCCCACGCCATGCACTACACGCAAAATCGCTGGGATTTGAACACCCCACCACAGGGAAGCAGATGTTTTTTGATTCGGAAATCCCATCCGATATGCAGCAGATTATAGAGAAGTGGCGAATATATGTTGGAGCAAGAGAAATTGAGGAGTAGCAAATTTAAAGTCCCCAGAAAACAAATAGCGCAACAGCAGAATAAGGTATTTAATCTGCACTTATCTTTGCCACACAAATTGCCATTTTATGAGCTCAACAACCACTAAGAACATTGCCATACTGGCTGGAGGTAATTCATCGGAAGAGGGAATATCGCTTAAAAGCGCAGCCCAAATTGCAACGTGGATTGATACAACAAAATATAGCCCCTTTACCATTCTTGTTAAGGGAGTAAACTGGGTATTAAAGCATCCTAAGCTAGGTGATATTCCTGTTGATAAGAACGATTTTTCTGTTTCAATTAACGGGGAAAAGCTAATGTTCCATTGCGCCCTTATAGCCATTCACGGTACACCTGGCGAGAATGGAATTCTGCAAGCATACCTAGAGCTAGTTGGCGTTCCGTACACAACGGGAGGCGTACTAAGTTCTGCCGCAACGTTCAACAAGGTGCTTTGCAAACAAATGGTACAGGAGACCGAAGTAAACCTAGCCAAAGCTGTTTTTATAAAAAAGGGGCAATCCTACAACGTTGGAGCTATTGCTGCAAAGCTGGGGCTACCGCTGTTTGTAAAACCAGCCGAAAGCGGTAGCAGCTACGGTGTTAGTAAAGTTAAAAAGGTTGAAGATCTTGAACCAGCTATACAGAGTGCCTTTGCCGAGGATAGACAGGTTATAATAGAGGAATTTATTGGTGGCCGTGAGCTTACCTGTGGGGTTATTAAAACAAAACAGCAGGAGATTGTACTTCCCGTTACCGAGATTATAACCAAAAATGAGTTTTTTGATTACGAAGCAAAGTACCTAAATCAAAGCGAGGAGATTACTCCCGCACACATTAGCCCAGAGCTAACCCAAAGGATACAGCAACTATCATCGGTTATATATAACACACTGGACTGCAATGGTATTGCCCGCGTTGACTACATTGTACGCGATAACGACATTTACTTTCTTGAAATAAACACCGTTCCGGGCATGAGCCAAGCAAGTATTGTTCCCCAACAAGTGGCAGCCCATGGAATGACCATGACCGAGGTATGGAGCATGGTACTAGAGGATACAATGGCAAGATAGTAACCCGATTTCCCATAATAAGCGAAAGGCTGCCTATTCTTATAGGCAGCCTTTTTTATATAGCACCGCTAGAATAGTAATTACACTCGCAAACCCCAGGAAAAATCTTATCAGTATCCATTTTATAAAACTAGTTATATCAATTTACGTTAAAGAATAAATGCATACAAATCCAATTCGTGTTTTATAAATACCAGTAACAGGTTTGAACTGGTGATAAATATCAACCCAATTTATAGGGAATTAATTCCAATAAGGGTTAACTTTCTGTTATGTTTACCGTTAGTTTGTAAGGCCTTTGTTATACTCTTATTGCATCCTATTTCCTAAGGAGCATTTCCGGTTAAACCACCTTGCTTTTACCTAGTTGCTAAATCAGAGCGTCATGAGATCAAAAAATAAATTAGTCATAATTTCCGTTCTGCTAACTGCTCTTTTCTCGTTTATTTCGGGCAATGTAAACGGACAATCCATAACAAGTCCCGCCAACAACTCTTCATTTATACATACATTAACAAGTGTTGCCCTAACGGCAACCCCAGCATCTGGTACCTTTTCTGGACCTGGAGTTACCGATTTAAGCAATGGGAATGGGACATTCAACCCCAATGTAGCAGGTGTTGGTACACATGTAATTCATTATGCAAAAACAGGTGGAGGTGCTTTTGATGTTTCCATTACGGTACATGTAATCCCAGCGGTAACCTTTGCACCATCGCAAACAACATTTTGTGTTGGGGGGAATAATTTTGCCATAGATGGCTATGTGGGCACCCCTGCAGGAGGAACGTTTACATTTTCAGGGCCTGGGGTTATATCGGGCACATTTTATCCTGCTGTGGCAGGGATAGGAACCCACTCCATTACGGCAACCTACACACTCAACGGAGAGTCTAATAGCGCTTCAGCAAACCTAATTGTTCAAGCATCTCCATCGGTTACCCTAAATGGTCTCCAAATAAATCAGTGCCAAACGGAACCCGATTATACCATACGAGCCCAAGATCCTGTAACAATGGCCTTTTATACAAGCGGAACTTTTACAGGCCCTGGAATTACAGATAACGGCGATGGCACCGCCATTTTTAGCCCAATTTATGCAGACCTAGGCTACCATGATATAACCTATACCTATACCGATGCCAACAGCTGTACTGCTACAATTACACGAACGGTTAGAGTTGGTACAGAGATTTTTATTGAAGACCTTGCATCTGCATTCTGCGTAAACTCACCAGTTGATAACTTCACATATAGACCCGACAATGCTGCTGCAGATCCTATTAATAGGGTCACAGGCCCCGGGGTTACCGATAATCTGGATGGGACAGCCACATTTGATCCTGCTGCTGCAGGCGTTGGAACCCATACCATAACCTACACCTTTGTTGATGCCATTGATGCATTTATAACCTGTACAAACGTTGTAACTCAAATTGTGCAGGTAAACTCTACCCCTGTAGCCAATTTTTCTGGATTAAACAATGATCAGGCATATTGTTTTGGTGCACCTAACGTTACACTAACAGGAAATTACGCTCCAGCAGGAACTTTTTCTGGCGATGGAATAACGGACCATGGAAATGGCACTGCAACGTTTAGCCCATCATCGCTACTGGTGGGAACCTATAGCATAACCTATACCTTTACAAACTCATCGGGTTGTATCGACTCCGAAACCAAAACAGTTGAAATACTTCCGTTGCCCACACAATTTAATGTTACTGGCGGTGGAACATTCTGCGAAGGAACAGGTGGTTTACCCATTGGACTGGCCAACTCAACAACTGGAATAGATTACACCCTTTACCGAAATGGCAACCCTGTAGTTCCCGCCAATGTGCAACCAGGAAATACTGGTGTAGCCATAGCGTTTGGGAATCAGCTAAACAATGGGGTTTACACGGCAATTGGCACAAATACAATTACGGGCTGTTCGCAAACAATGGCAGGAAGCGCCACAATAATAGTTATACCAACAGTCGCAATAACAACACATCCAGCTAATACCACCATTTGCGAAAACGGCTCTGCTACGTTCACCGTTGAAGCAACAGGCGACGACCTTCACTACCAATGGACAAAAAATGGGGTAAACATAGGAATTGATAATAATGTACTAGTACTAAATAACGTTCCTCTTACCGACGATGGGCATAAGGTTTACTGCACCGTAACTAGTGGAACCTGCGGTGGTCCTCTTGCTACAACAGAGGCCACACTTTTTGTTAACCCATTAACTCAAATAACCACTCACCCAACCGACGAGTACTTGTGCGCAGGCCAATCGGTTACGTTTGTTGTGGCAGCAGCTGGTTTAAATAATACTTTCCAATGGAAAATAGGTGCAGCAAACGTAGTTGATGTAGCAGGTAAAGTATCGGGAAGTACAAGTTCTGCCCTTACCATTCAAAACCTTACTGCAGCCGATGCGGGATTATACTCCTGCGTAGTAACTGGCGACTGTGGAACTCCAGCTCAAAGCAATCAGGCTATACTAACCGTTGACGATCCCATTGTAATTACCGCCCAACCCACCTCTATTACAACCTGTTTGGGTAGTAACGTATCGTTTAGCACAACGGCAACAGGCACAAACTTAGCGTACCAGTGGTACTTTGATCAGGATGGTGCAGGCCCCATTGTTCCGGTAGCACTTGGCACGGCATCTAGTCAGCCAGTAAATGGGGTAGCGGCAGCAAATATTGGAACGTACTACTGCGTTATAAGCAGCCCATGCGGAGCAACAGCAACAACCAACTCGGTTACCCTTTCCATCCTAGCACAAACACAAATTACTACCCCTCCAACGGGAGGTATTGTTTGCGAGGGTAGTAGCATTAACCTAACAGTTGCGGCCTCAGGTACAGCACTTCAGTACGAATGGTACCTAGGTGGCGTTTTGCTAAACAACGGAGCTATAGTAAATAACGCAACCACAGCAAACCTGCTACTAAACGGAATAACCAATGCCTACCAAGGAAATTACACAGTAAGGGTAATTGGCACCTGCGGAACTGCAACCAGTGCTCCTGCAGCTGTAGTTATTGTTGATGAGCCTGTTGCTTTTACCACACAACCCACAAGCACAGCCATTTGCGCTGGTAGCGATGCTACCTTTAGCGTTGCAATTACTGGAGATTTTGTAGGATATCAATGGCAACGCGATGTTGGTGCAGGCTTTGTGAATATTGCCGGAGCAACCAACGCCAGCTACACTGTTAGTGCAGCAGCAACAGCCGATGCAGGCAACTACAGATGCCTTATATCTACAAATAACTGTGGAAATGTATATAGCAACGAGGCTACCCTCACCGTAGCCTCAGCAACAACCATTGTAACCCAACCAGAGGCAACAAAACACGCTTGTGTAGGAAGCACAGTCTCTTTCACCGTTGCGGCATCGGGAGGAGGACTAACCTACCAGTGGTATAAAAACGGGGTGAGCATAGGTGCCGGAGCAACCGCATCAACCCTAACCCTTGTAAATGTAACTGCGGCCGATGCTGCCAGCTACACCTGCGAGGTAACCAGCGCGTGCGGAGGCACAATAACCAGCGACCAGGGAATTCTTACCATTGATACCACACCGGTTATATCGGTTCATCCTCAAAGTAAAAACGTTTGTGAGAATAGCGCTACGCAGCTAACGGTAAGCTTATCATCGGGAACCAATCCTGTTTACCAATGGTACTTTGATAATGGTGGAGGCCCTGTAGCCGTGGGAATAAATAGCCCTATTCACGATATTCCTGTGTTTGGCGCTGCCAATCAAGGCGACTACCGAGTGACCATAACCAATGGTTGCGGAACCTTCTTTAGCCAAACCGCAAGCCTAGCATTGGTTCAGAACTTTACCATTACCACCCAACCCTCAAACACTAATGTTTGCGACGGAGCAACCGCTACTTTTACCGTTGCTGCCAACCAACCTGTTACCTACCAATGGAGGCGGAATGGGGTTGATATTGCTGGCGCAACCTCGGCATCGCTGGTGCTAAATAACGTTGCTGCTGCCGATAATGGCGCGCAGTACAGCTGCTTGCTTACCAACGAGTGCGGCAGTCAGGTTAGCAACGCGGGCACGCTATCCGTATCAACATCGGTAGCAATAACCCAACAGCCCCAAAGCGAAGCCGTTTGCCTAGGCGAACCGCTAACGCTTAACACCGTGGCCACGGGCACAAACCTATCGTACCAATGGTATAAGAATGGCGTATCGCTAGGCGCAGGTGCAACGGCGGCAGCCTACAATATTGTAGCCTTTGCTGCTGGCGATGTGGGCACGTACTACTGCATAGTATCCAATGGTTGCGGCTCAATACAATCTAGCAATGCAAACATTACGCAAGGTGTGGTAACATCCATAACCAACCCAACCGATGTTTCCATCTGTGAGGGAACCGATGCCACATTCAGCATAACCGCAACAGGCTCTAACCTTAGCTACGAGTGGAGAAAGAACGACATTCCAATTACCGATGACGGGCGCATTACAGGCGCTACCACAATATCACTTTCCATTGCCAACACCGTGCTCTCCGATGAGGGAACTTACAACGTTGTGGTTACCGGAAGCTGCGGATTACCTGCAACATCAACAGGAGCGTATCTGGATATAACCGCAAAACCAGTAATAATTGCTGGTCCCGACCCACAAACCGTTTGCGATGGAACCGATGTTTCGTTTAGCGTTGTGGCCACTGGCGATGCATTAACCTACCAATGGCAGCGAAATGCGGTAAACATTGGTGGTGCAACCAATCCAACGCTTAATCTTGTTGCTGTTACTGATGCAAATGAGGGAATTTACCGTTGCATAGTAACCAACTCGTGCGGCTTTGTTACCAGCACATCAGCAGAACTTATTGTTGATGATAACGTGATAGTTAACACACCACCATCAGCAGTAACCAGCTGCGAGGGAAGCACCGTAACCTTTACAGCCAGTGTAAGCGGCCCAGCATCAATGACGCTACAGTGGTTTAAAGGGGTTACTCCCATAAGCAACAGCGCAAGGATTAACGGGGCAACCCTTCAATCCCTATCAATAGGAAACATAACCAGCGCCGATGCTGGCGATTACTGGCTACAAGTACAAAGCAC
>DHVO01000015.1:24380-70018 GCA_002412705.1 Bacteroidales bacterium UBA5206
AACGGGGCTCCCGTTGGTACCAACAGCCCAACGCTCACCATATCGCCATTTAACGCAGCCGATGCAGGCAGCTACACCTGTGAGCTAACCAATATTTGCGAAACCGTTGTGTCCGATGTGGCAACCGTTACAGCCGGAGTAACCACCACTGCAGCCATTGTAGGCGATGTAACCGCCTGCGAGAATGGTAATGCCAACCTAGAAGTTACATCCGCAGGAACAGGGCTAACCTACCAGTGGTACAAGGGTGCAACAATGCTTACCGATGATGTACGCATTGGCGGAAGCCAATCGGCAAGCCTCACAATAAATGGGCTACAGCTAAGCGATGACGGTGCATACCATTGCAACGTATCGGGAACCTGCGGGTTCAATAATGATAATACGGCAATTCTAACCGTACAGGAAAATACTGCGGTTGATGTTGAGCCTGTTTCAACATCGGTGCTAGTGGGTAATACGGCTGTGTTCACCGTTGCAGCATCGGGAAGCGGATTAACCTACCAGTGGTACAAGGGCACAACGGCCCTTGCCAATGGAGCCGATTATGCTGGTGTTGATACGCCAAACCTTAGCGTGCTTAACGCCCAACTCGATGATGCTGGTATTTACAAATGCGTTATCACTGGCAGCTGCGGCAATGTGGAGAGCAAAACAGCTACCCTTACCGTTCTAACATCAACAGTAATAACCACACAACCGGTAACCCCTGTAACCATTTGCCAGAACGAGTCGTTCACTATTTTTATTGAGACATCGGGTGCTGGCCATACATACCAATGGCGCCAGGATGCAACCGACCTTACCAACGGCTCGGGAATTAGCGGAGCACAAACCGCATCGCTATCCATAAATACGGCGCAACCAAGCCATAGCGGAGCATACACCTGCGTTGTTAACGGCGTTGAGATTAGCGCCGCATCAATAGTAACGGTAAACCCAACCACAATAGTTGCAACCAACCCTGTTGGGGGTACAAAGTGCGAAGGCGATACCCATACCTTTGCTGTTACCGCTACAGGCAATGGACTAACCTACCAATGGTTTAAGAATAGCGCACCTATTGCAGCAGCAACTAGCAGCAGCTATACTATAAGTCCAATTACTGCTGCCGATAACGGTACTTACCACTGCGTTGTAACCGGAACCTGTGGCATTGCCACAAGTAGCGGGGCAACCCTAAGTGTAAACGCAGCAACCGTTGTAAACGGGCAACCCGCTGCCACCACAACCATTTGCCAAACAGAAACAACAACGCTTACCTTTGATGTAACGGGAACAGGACTATCATTCCTTTGGAAAAAGAATGGGCAACCCATTACCGACCCCAACATATCGGGAGTAACCACAAAGGACTTGCTAGTATCAACGGGAGTTCCATCAAACTCAGGAACCTACACCTGTACCGTTACCAGCGCATGCGGCGGAGTTATTACCAGCAACATGGCAACGCTTACGGTTAGGCCAACAACCGTTATCACTACTCAACCCATTGCGGCAACTAAGTGCGAGGGCGATGGCGTTGTGTTCACCGTTGCAGCAACGGGCTCAACCCTAACCTACGACTGGCAACGGAACGGTGTTAGCATTGGGGTAACCACTCCTACCCTAACACTTAATCCGCTGGTAAAGGCCACCCACGAGGGTACTTACACCTGCGTTGTTAGCGGCGATTGCGGAGTGCTAACCAGCGACCCAGCCATACTAACCGTTAACATCCCTGTAACGCTTGGTGCAGCACCAACAATATCGGCCAATCCTGTTTGCCAAAACGGCTCAACCACCATTACGGTGAATGCCACTGGCGATGGGCTAACCTACCAATGGCTAAAGAATGGCGCACCTATTACAGGCGCAAACATAACGGGAGTAACATCCAACCAGCTGGTGATATCCAACGCACTGGTATCCGATGCAGGAATCTACACCTGTACTGTAACCGATGCATGTGGCCTATCGCTAACAAGTAACAACGCCACCATTACGGTTAACCCAACAACCGTTATTACCACCCAGCCACTAAGCGATACCAAGTGCTCTGGCGATGAGGTTACCTTTGCAGTACAAGCAACAGGTACAGGCTTAACCTACCAATGGAAACTTGGCGATGCAACAGGAGTAAACATAACCGATGGTGCACAGGGTTCTGGCGCCATAGCATCGGGAGCCACAACCAATATACTACGCATTACTGGGCTAACCGCTGCCGATGCAGGCTCATACACCTGCGTTGTAACTGGAACCTGTGGTACCATAAGCACAACACCAGCCGTACTAACGGTTAACGGATTAGTGGCTATAACCACTCAACCCCCAACTCTAACAACCGTTTGTGAGGGGACATCAACAGAAATAAATGTTGCAACTAGCGGAACGGTTGTTTCATATCAGTGGAAAAAGAACGGGACAAACCTAACCGCTGGCGGAAACATATCAGGAGTAAACAGCAGCAAGTTGGTAATCTCCAACGCAGCGCTAACCGATGCAGGGTTCTACTCGTGCGAAATAACAGGCACCTGCAATATAGCCTCAACACAAAGTGCAGAGCTAAGGGTTAACCCAACAACCACAATAATACAACACCCAGTAGGCACAACGCTTTGCGAAGGCGATAACGTACAGTTTATGGTTAGCGCCACAGGCGTAGCACCAATCACCTATCAGTGGCAGCTCAACAACGTTAACATTGCTGGCGCAACAAACAGCACGCTAACAATAAATGGTGTTGCAACAACTGATGCTGGGGCATACACATGCATCGTAACGGGAGGTTCAACCTGCGGAGTAGCAACAAGCAATCCGGCTAACCTTACTGTTAACCCAAGAATCAGCATAACCAATCAACCAGTTAACACAACGATTTGCGAAGATAATACGGCTATTATATCTGTTCTAGCAACAGGAACCAGCCTTACATACAAGTGGATGTACAACAACACCTACCTTGCTAACAATGGGCGTATTACTGGTGCTACAACCAATGAGCTAAGGGTAAACTTTGCCACCAATGCCGATGAGGGCATTTACAAGTGCGAAATACTTAGCACCTGCGGCAGCACCGAAAGCAACTCGGTTACTCTTGCCGTTACCGATTCCACTAAGATTACAGCGCATCCCGCTAGTCAAACCTTGCTACAGGGAGCAACCGCATTCTTTAGTGTAGCAGCAACGGGTTCGGGTCTAGCGTATCAATGGCAAAAGGATAACGTGGATATAGCAGGGGCAATATCAAGTACCTATAGCATTCTTGGCGTTCAACCAACCGATGCAGGACAGTACCGATGCATTGTTACAGGTAGCTGCGGAAATGTAACATCAAACATTGCCATACTAGCCGTAAATGAGCCCGTAGCAATAACCAATACACTTGCAGACCAAACGGCATGTGCAGGAGAAACCGTATCGTTCTCTGTTACCACAACAGGCTCAGTAACGGGCTACCAGTGGCAGTTTAACGGTGCCAATATAGTTGATGGATCTGGTATTACTGGCGCACAAACAGCAAACCTAGTCATTGCTTCGGCAGCAACTAGCCACTCGGGTATATACTCTTGTGTTGTAACAGGTACAAATAATGTGGCCAATAGCAATACAGCACAGCTAACAGTAAACGATGCCGTTTCCATTACATCGCACCCACTAACGCAAAGCAAGTGCAATGGCGATATTCTGGTGCTTGAGGTTGTTGCCAACGGCACATCGTACCAATGGCAAAAGAATGGGGTAAACATTCCTGTTGGCGATCCTAGAATTAGCGGCATAACCGATAACAAGTTAGTTATTACCAATGTTACCAATGCCGATGCTGGCTCGTTCCAGTGCGTTGTAACTAACGTATGCACATCAATAACAAGCAACCCAGCGGTAGTAACAATAAACCCAGTGGTTACCATTACCACTGAGCCAACCAGCCTAACCCGTTGCGAAACGCAAACGGCGTACTTCTCGGTGCAGGCAAACCTATCGGCAGTAAGCTACCAATGGTATAAGAATGGAGTGACCATAAGCAACACAGCAAGAATAAGCGGTGCAACTTCGGCTAACCTTACCATAAACAGCATTGAACTAGCCGATGCAGGGAACTACTCCTGCCGAGTAACCGATAACTGTACCTACGACAATAGCGTTGTAGCCACCCTTACTGTAAACAGCGCCACATCAATTACCAAACAGCCAGTAAACATGACTATTTGCGAAGGTGGCGTAGCTTTCTTCGAAGTCGAGGCATCACCAAATGGGCTTACTTACCAATGGCAAAAAGATGGTGCTAATATTGGTGATATATTAGGCAAACAGGAAGGCACAACCACCTCGGTTCTGGTTATAAACAATGCCGTTACGGCAGATCAAGGTATTTACCGATGCTTAATTACAGGTGGATGTAACGATGAAATATCAAATCCATCGACCCTAACCGTAAATCCAGCACCAGCTGCAGCAGGTACAATAACAGGGTTAACCACTGTGTGCCAAGGTGCGCAAAGCGTTCTTTATGTTGTTCCTGAAATTGCTAATGCCCAAACCTATGTTTGGGATGTACCTTACGGTGCAACCATTGTTGGTGGGCACGGAACCAGGACTATTCAGGTTGATTATGCTGCCGATGCACTTTCTGGAACTATTACCGTTTACGGACAGAACAGCTGTGGTAACGGCACTGCCTCCATACCTCTTGCCATAACAGTTAATGCTATGCCAGTGGCTTACGCAGGTGTTGACCAGAATATATGCAGCTACTCCACCCTACTTGAAGGGAATGATGTTGCCGGCGGTACCTGGACCATAATATCGGGCGATGCAGTAATATCAAATGTAAACCAGTACAACACACAGGTAAACAATCTGCTTTCGGGGCTAAATACCTTTAGGTGGACTGTTACACAAAATGGATGCACCGCCTACGACGATGTAAACATAGTAAACCTTAAGGTTAGCGTTAATGCAGGAACCGATCAGGTTGTGTGCGCAAAAGAAGCAAACTTTAGTGCGCTTCTACCTCAAACAGGAGCGTCATGGAGAGTTGTAAATGGCTATGGAACAATAGCAGAGCCCAACTCACCCACTAGCTTGGTAACAGGGCTAAACCAGGGAAGCAACGTGTTTGCATGGCAGGTAAATAACGCGGGTTGCATATCGTTCGACGAGGTAACCATTACCAACAGCGCCCCTCTTCAGCCCGAGGCTGGACCAGACCAAGTTATTGCTTTTGATGAAACAGATCTTGATGCAAACATTCCAGAACTTGGAACTACTGGACTTTGGACTGTTATAAGCGGCGGCGGCTTGTTTGTTGATGCAACAAACCCCAAAACGCGCATTGTTGACCTAATGCCTGGAACAAACATCGTTGTATGGACTGTTAGCAGGGGCAACTGTACCCTAACAGACACCATAGTTGTTGAGAATATACTTGTTGAACCTGCAAACGCAGGAACAGACCAAACGCTGTGTGTAAACTACACCACACTTAATGCCTCTAGGCCTCCTGTGGGTGTTGGCGAGTGGAGCGTGGTTCAGGGACAGGCTACATTCGACGATAAGTACAAACCCAATGCTAAGGTAACCAACCTAGGGCCCAATGTGAATATCCTCCGATGGACTGTTAGAACCTCTATTCTAGGAGTTTCGTTCGACGAGGTTTCCATAACCAACAATATGCCTACACAGGCAAATGCCGGTGCCGATATGGTGCTATGTACCAACCAAATAAACCTATCGGCAAATATGCCAGTTTATGGTGTGGGCACTTGGACTCTAAACAGTGGGGCTGGTAATATTGCCAATGTAAATAGCAACACATCCTTGGTAACCAACCTAGGGCCTGGCAGAAATGAACTTAAGTGGACCATCGATTACAACGGATGTATATCGGAGGATTTTGTTGTTGTTACCAACAACACTCCAACGGTTGCCTATGCTGGCGAGGATCAAACCATTTGTTACGATTCTACACTACTTCTACCCAACACCCCAACCTACGGCGTAGGAACTTGGAGCGTTGAAGCAGGACGAGGCCTCTTTGATGGAAACTATGTAACCCAACTTGCACCGGGTACCAATACGTTCCTTTATACAATTACCAACGGAACTTGTACCTCAACCGATAGGGTTAATATCATCAACAATAAACCAACTACCCCAGATGCAGGTTACGACCAAAGCATTTGCGTTAACAATGTTGTGCTAAACGCTAACACTGCCATTGAGGGAATTGGTACTTGGACCATCAGGAACGGCTCTGGAGTATTTGCCGACATTAACTCTAATACCTCCGCAGTTACAAACCTTGCTCAAGGCGACAACATTTTCCGTTGGACAATTGAGAAGAACGGATGCGTTGAGCACGATGAGGTTATTATCTCCAATAACTTTGTGCTTGCCACTGCAGGTACAGACCAAACCTTATGTCAGGACTACACCCAGCTTCTAGCATCTAATCCTACACCGGGTATTGGTACATGGAGCATTCTTGCGGCCAGCTCAGCAGCCTTCGACGATAGAAACAGCCCCAACACCATGGTTAGAACCCTATCAAAAGGACCTAATACATTCCGTTGGACAGTTGAAAACGGAGGCTGCGTATCGTTCGACGATGTAATTATTACCAACAACCAGCCAACCCAAGCACTAGCAGGAGAGGACCAATCAATATGTGGTAAAGTGGCAAGCCTTCAAGCTAACCAACCCCTATTTGGCGTGGGTGCATGGAGCGCCATGAGCGGCTCGGCAACCTTTGACGATGCAACCAACTACCGAACCACAGTTAGAAACCTTGCTGGAGGACGAAACATCCTAAGATGGACAATCACGCAGGGCTCTTGCATATCGTTCGACGAGGTGGTTATTACCAGCAATCTTCCCGAAAATGTATTTGCAGGGAACGACCAAATTGCCTGCTCCAATATGGTTACCCTATCGGCTAATCCGCCAACACTGGGCTCGGGTCAATGGTCAATAATTTCGGGAACAGGTACATTCGATAACCGCTACCTTTACAACACAACCGTTAGAAACCTAGGCAAAGGCGATAACGTGTTTAAGTGGACGGTATCCAGTTCCGACTGCCATGTTTCCGACACTGTGGTTATTAGAAGTAGCATTCCAACCCAAGCCATTGCTGGAGCAGAGCAAATATTGTGCTCAGAAACCACAGTACTTGGCGGAAATACACCAGTAGAAGGAATTGGTTCATGGTCAATTGTTAGTGGTTCTGTAACCTTTACCAACAGAAACTTACCCAATACCGAGATTACGGGAATAGCAAGAGGCCTTAACATTCTTGCATGGACTATTGATAAGGACGGTTGCCAATCAACCTCAGAGGTTAGAATAACCAACAACCTTCCAAGTGCACCCTTTGCTGGATACGACAGAGAAGTTTGCGGTGACTCCATTCGCCTATTTGCCGATCCTCCTACAATTGGAATTGGATTCTGGAGCATTGTTAGCGGCGACGCAAGCATTATTTCTCCAACCCAGAATCAAACGCAGGTGCGTAACATTAAGTTTGGGCCAAACACGTTCCGATGGACCCTAACCAACCTAAACTGCACCATGACCGATGATGTGGTAATAACCAGCAACTACGCCTTTGTTAATGCAGGTGCAGACTTTGAGGTAAACACCCCATCGGCTCAGCTAATTGGGAATAAACCTGCTGTTGGGACAGGTACGTGGCGCTTATCGGCAGGACAGGCAACTATTGAGAATCCCAACAACTTTGAGACGTGGGTTAATGGCTTAGGCTCTGGATCCAACGTCTTTGAGTGGAGCATTGAGTACAATGGCTGCGTAGCAACAGACCTTGTTACAGTGAACTACATTGTTTGGCCTACGGCCGATTTTGAGCCGTCAACATACGTTGGTTGCTCACCTTTGGAGGTAAACTTTGTAAACACCTCAATTGGCGGTGAACCTTACAGCTGGGATTTTGGCGATGGAGGTACATCAACCCAACCAAACGTTATTCACACATTCCAAGATCCAGGTGTTTACACTGTAAGGTTAACAGCTACAGCACCGCTGGGTAATACAGTAATCAAGGAGAAAAAGATAACTGTTTACGGGCACCCTATAGCCAATTTCGACATTGCTCCTAAAGAGGTGTACTCCCCTGGTCAGCACATAAGCTGCTACAACTACTCTACGCACGCCGATTCCAGCTTCTGGAACTTTGGCGATGGGCAGGCGATAGTTAAAAAGTTTGCACCAACTTATACCTATGCCGATACAGGTTGGTTCAACATAACACTTACTGTTAAGAACACCTATGGATGCTTAGATTCTTTAACCATACCAAACGCCGTTCATGTAATTAAGCGTAGTGACTTCTTCTTCCCCGAAGCGTTTACACCTAATCCCAATGGGCCAAGTGGCGGTACTTACGATCCCCTTGATAGAAGCAACAATGTATTCTATCCAATTGTTATTAATGGTGCGCTAACCGAGTTTGAGATGAAAATATACAACCGAGCGGGCGTACTCATTTTTGAAACAAACGACGTTGCTATTGGTTGGGATGGATATTACAAGAACAAGTTGCTACCACAAGACGTATACATATACAAAGTAAGCGGAAGGTACAACAGCGGCGATAAGTTCCAGAAAGTAGGAAATGTGCTACTACTACGTATTGATAATTAACCTAAAAATGAGAAAGTTTTTAACCATATTACTCTTTATATCAGCACAACTAGTAGGTAGCGCTCAGAATCCTCATTTTTCTCAGTTCTACTCCAACCCGCTGTATCTTGCCCCCTCATTTGCTGGGAGTACGCTGGGTACGCGGTTTGTACTAAACTACAGAGACCAGTGGGCTCGCTTACCAGGTAGCTATATCTCATCATCGTTCTCGGTCGATCATTACTTCCCTGGCATAAAGAGTGGAATGGGACTTTTTGTTCTAGTTGATGATGCTGGTTCTGGCAAAATGACCACAATGAACATCGGCTACCAGTATAGCTATAAAATTAGGGCTACCAGCGAGCTGTACATCCAACCAGGACTCTCGGCATACTACTATAGCAGAAGAACAAACTATAGTAAAATAAACTTTGCCGATCAGTTTTTTGGGAATGAGTTCCTTGGCTCAACATCAGAAACACTACCAAAGTCAAGTGTTAATCACTTTGATTTTACTGTGTCGGCTATGGGGTACACAGAGAATGTATGGTTTGGGTTTAGCATAGATCATCTCATGTCCCTATCGCCCGTGCTAAACTCCGATTTTAAATACCCCGATTTGCGCCTTTCTTTATTTGGTGGGCTTAAAATTGTTACCAAACGCCGATTTAGAAACAAAAACAATGAAACCATTCACATTGCATTCAATCTGCGTAATGAGTCAAAAATTAATCAGCTTGATATTGGTGGCTACTTCTTTAAGGCACCCGTAATGGTAGGACTTTGGTACAGGGGAATGCCCATTGGAAATACCTTCTCCAACAGCGATGCGCTTATCTACTTGCTAGGGATAAAATACAATAGGTTTACCTTTAGCTACAGCTACGATATGACATTAGGCAACCTTATTGCAAACACAGGCGGTAGCCATGAAATAGGCGTTAACTATGTTATTGATAACAGCAAAAAGCAAGCACGAAAAAAGAAGTTTAGAGCAATACCCTGCCCTGAAATATAACATGCAAAAAATGCTGCCCGTGTGGCAGCATTTTTTGTTAAAGTAAAGGTCGTTCCATTACAACCTGCTTATGCGACCCGTCACAAAACGGTTTCTTTTTTGACCTTCCACAAGCACAGATATAAACATCGCCCTCGGGAACCGGTATTGGTGTACCATCGGATTTTGCCAGAATAACATTACCCGTTATTTTTATTGGGCCTCCCTTTGATAGCCTAACCTCGGCCGATATACTCCTTTGATTGTTGCTCATGCTAAAGTTCCTCCGAATCGTTAAAACCTACCTTAAAATGGGTTCCATCACAATGGGGCATATTATTTGAATGCCCACAACGGCAGAATGATGCAATCTGCACAGAGCGCATCTCGTTGCCCTCAGGGTCTATAACCTTGAACTTCCCCGAAATAAGCAAAGGCCCATTTTTCATAACCTGTATCTTCACAGGCTCGCCTTCAAACTGTTCAAAGCTTACCGCAGCTTGGTCTGTATCACGTTCAACCTTTGCCGATTGCTCCTGATCGTTCTTAACAGGGTCGTTCCACTTAAACGTTAAAGCTTTTGTTGGGCACTGGTTAACAATGTCAATAATTTTATCGGTAGGTGCTCCATCCATATTAATCCAAGGTCTGTTCCTTGGATTAAAAACCTGAATAAGCTTTGTGTAACAAGTAGTGGCGTGAACACATTCTCCGGGGCGCCAATACACCGTAATATCATTATTTGAGTAGCTGCGGTTATTCTTTTCCATAACAAGCTGGTGTGTGAGAGTTTTACTTGAGAAACGTTATCGGCCCTCAAAGGTTGAACACTTTAATCCATAAAAGAATAAAAAATTAGCGGGTAATAACCAAGCAGCCTGCAATAATATCGTGTAGAGCTTGCTTTTTCTCTGTAAAACCAGCCATAATGTAGCCCACAAAAAGGGTCATGTTTGTTACTATTCTAGAAAAGTAGCGCCCAGTGGCCTTACCAAAAGTTACCTTGTTGCCATTCATGTCAACCACCTTTATTCCTACGGCAATTTTACCAAGGGTACCACCATACTTCGACGATTCCATTAGGGCGTAGTATAGCCATCCCATAACCATTCCTAAAAGTGATGCCAAAAGAATTAATCCAATAATTCCCCCAACATACATCCACCTGCCGCTCTCAAGGAAATCCTCAGGATTATCAACACCCTCGAGCCCTACAGCAAAACCCACTATACCAATAATTACTGGAATTGCTATAAGTAATCCACCTGCAGACATTACTAGGCTATCAATTAGGTATGCAGCTACTCTGAGCCAAAAACCAGCATACTTAATCTCTTTATTTTCTTGATCCATAGCGATAAAAGTTTTATTTGGATGTTAAATTCTAAAAAATAACGTCCAATTCAAAGAGTTTTGTTTACAAATAGAAAAAAAGAAATAATCTCTGTTTAATTTTGGAACAAAAGTTGGGTTATCTTAGTTAATACATACATAGCACGTGCATACATGAGAAAGCGGTATTACATACCAATTCTTCTACTTATAATTATCTCCACCACCAGTTTTCAGGGAGCTAAAGGACAATCTCATTTAAAAATTGATGGCTACACGGTACTTCCCGTTACCATACTCGATGGCGATACCCTTCCGAATGTTCTTATTCCTGAAATTGCCATATTTCCAAAGAGAAAATTCAAAAGTAACAGGGAGTATAGGCAGTACCAAAGAATGATTAGAAACCTAAAAATTGTTTACCCTTACGCAAAGCTGGCTCAGCAAAAGCTAACCGATATGGATGCCCATCTTAAAACGCTTAAAACCGATAAGGAGCGTAAAGCCTATATCAACAAGGCTGAAAAGGAGCTACGTGATGAGTTTGAACCCAAGCTGGTTAAGCTAACCATCTCTCAAGGCCGACTGCTAATTAAGCTAATTGATAGACAAGCGGGTAAAACAACATATCAGGTACTTAGGGAGCTAAAGGGCAGCGCTCCTGCATTCTTCTGGCAAACAGTAGCTCGGGTTTTTGGCTCTAACCTAAAATCGGAATTCGATACCGATGGCGAGGATAAACTTCTTAATGAGCTTATTATTCTATATGAGCACGGCCAGCTATAGTTATATATTACGATAAATGCCAATCAATTAGCATTATAAAGAAATAGCTGGGCAGGCGCTTCAAATAATCAGCCTGTAACCAGCTATTCCAGTTTGTAACAAATGGTTAAACCTGTGCTATTAGTACTTCATACAAATTTAGGTTGAACCATTAATCTAAATGTACCGCATCATCTCGGTAACCACAGCATCAGCACCATTAGCAATATCAACAATGGTAGCATCAAGCATGTAGCAAGGAGTTGTAAACAGCATATTGTCCATATCAACGGTAACCTGCCCATGCGAGGTAACAGAGTGCTTGGCTCCTACTTGTTCAATTGCTTGCGCCGTATCCTTATCGGAACCAATAGTAACAGAAGCTCCTTTAATAAGCTTAGCCAGCAATACAGGGGCAATGCATAGCGCTCCAATGGGCTTCTTTGCTTTGTGCATATCGGCAATAACCCGCTCAACATCGGGGTTTATTTTTGCTAAAGGTCCATCAAAAGCCCATGTGGATAGGTTCTTGGCGGCACCAAAACCACCAGGGAAAATCAACGCATCAAACTCCTCTGTTCTTAGCTCCGATAATGGCTTAGCGTTTCCACGAGCAATGCGAGCGGACTCAACAAGTACATTACGTTTCTCGGGCATCTCCTCTCCTGTTAGGTGATTTATAACATGATGCTGCTCCATATCGGGAGCAAATACCTGATAAACACCTCCGTTGCGGGCTATGGCGTACAGCGCCATGGTGGCCTCGTGAATCTCGGCGCCATCGTAAACGCCGCATCCCGATAGCACTACTGCAAAACGTTTCTTGCTCATAGTCATCTATTTTAGTAATTAGTAATAATTCTTGTATCATTTTTTCTCATCCCTAAAGATAAAAAAAGGAACCTCCACAGGCAATACGCGTTGCTGCATAACGCATAACATATTAGCAAATGGCATTGCTAACATTTACCTTTGCACAAAATGCAACTAATGAACATTATCCGCACTTTTATAGCAATAGAAATCCCGGTAAGCAAAAACCTTCTTCAAAGGTGGGATGAGGTAAAAACGTTGCTTAAAGACGACAGAATACGCTGGGTTAATGATAAAACCCTTCACGTTACGCTCTTTTTTCTGGGGGACACGCCCGCTAATTTGGTGGACAAGATAAAACATGCTGTGGAGAGCAGCGTGCAAAACACGGTACCCTTTGAACTTTCCCTTAGGGGTATGGGTACATTTGGCGACCCCAATAACCCAAGAGTTATTTGGGTTGGAATTGATAGCTGCCCACCTCTTATTCAGCTGCACAACAAGGTGAATACAGTTGTTGAAACTTTTGGTTACGAACGGGATATTAGGGGTTTTAATCCCCACATTACATTGGGTAGAGTAACCAAACTCACCAAGCAGCATTCGCTTAAGTCCTATATTGAAAAGATAAAACAGGAACCCCTTTTAACCCATAAGGTAAATGGGCTTACCATGTATCAGAGCACGTTAACACCAAGTGGCTCTATTTATAAGCCCTTGTGGAAAATAGAACTCCCTTTAATTGCAGATAGCAACAACTAAACGCCCCTGCCCCTAAAAACGGTGATTAGGGTGTATATAATGATTTTAAGATCGACAAAAAGCGACATGTTCTCAAGGTAAAGCAAATCGTAGTTTAATCGCTCCACCATTTGGTCCACATTCTCGGCATAGCCGTACTTTACTTGTCCCCAAGAGGTTATACCTGGCTTAACCTTTTGAAGATGGATGTAGTGCGGGGCTTTCTCTACAATCTGGTTAATAAAGAACTGGCGCTCTGGGCGGGGCCCAACCAGCGACATATCGCCAAGTAGCACGTTAACAAAGTTAGGAATCTCATCCAAGCGGGTTTTGCGCATAAACCTACCTAGGCGGGTTACGCGCGGATCGCGCTTGCTGGACAGCGCAGGGCCAGACCGCTCCGCATCAGTGTACATTGAACGGAACTTATACAGTGTAAAGGGCTTACCATGCCTGCCCACTCGCTCCTGAGAGTGAATTACTGGCCCCTTTGAGGTTAGCTTTATTAGTACTGTTAAAAAAAGGATAAGCGGCGATAGAACCACCAGAGCCATAAACGCAACCAAGTAATCCATGGCCTGCTTCACCACGCCCTGCCAAAGAGGAATAAGCTCATACGATATCTGGAACAGCGGAGTACCAAATATCGATGACATCTTAACGCGTCCAGTAAGGTGGTCGTACAAGCTAGGAATAGCCTTAACGGCCACATCAAAGGCCAGCATGTCGTTAATAACCCGTATTAGCTCTTTGGGTTCGGTATCCTCTAAAGCAACAATAACCTCTTCAACCTTTACCTTTGAAATGATTGCTGGGAACTGCTTTGCATCGCCCATGAATGGAACTTTACCCCCAAAGGCATTGCTGGTACTACTCCCATTCACAGTTAGGTAGCCAATTATTTTGTTCCCTTGCGATTTCTCCTGCGCCTCTAACTCCTGATATAACTTTTGGGCTCTGTCGCCATCGCCAATAATGATAGTAGGAAACCAGAACTTACGTTGGTGTATGCGGTGTATTGTTCTAGAGGTAATTGCCAGCCTAGGAATGTAGGTAATACAAAACTGCAAAACGAATAGCGAGCCAAGGAGCTGGTAGTAGTTACGGTATGTTGCAATGTAATCATCCAGAAGCAAAAGGAAAAAAATTAGAACAACACCAAGTATGGTAATTCCAATGGACGATCCCAACTCTTTTAGGCGTGACCGGCGAAACACATCCTTGTAAAAACCTGCCACGCTGAATAGCATAAACCAAAATCCCACAACAAATACCAATCCCACAAGGAATCGAAAATCCAGTTCAAGAGGTAGTTTCTCTCCAAAAACCTGAGGCTCTATTATCCACTTGCGGTACACATTAAAAACTATCCATGCTATGGCAGAGCCAAGCACATCGGCAGTAAAGTATAGCGCAACTTGCGAACGATTTGTCACTACTAGTAAATAAGAATTGGTTTGGGGAGCGAATTTACGCAAATAACCCAATTGTTTAGGTTTTATTGCCTAACACAACAAAAATTGAGGAGATTTTTGGCTAGAGTACCGATACCAGCTTATTAACAACCAAATCGGCAAGGGAAAGGGTTTCTATACCCTTATCAAGATCAAACACATCAATTCTAGATGATTCAATATGCGTAACAAAGTGGGCCAGATTCTCCTTGCACACAGTTTTGCGGTACTCATCGTCTATAGAATTGGAGAAAAATGGGTGAATGGCGTTTGAGCTAGCCATGGTGCCATCGGCAAAGGTAATTCGCAAGTTCAGCTTTTCGTGGACACAGGAGTGTGCAAGCGAGTAAACCATTGTGCTTGCATTATCAAACTCAATCCAGAGGTTAAGCTGAACGGGCGTCCTACCCTGATAGGGCATTCCTGCTACTCTAAGCTTTTTTACACCACCTTGATTCAGAAGAAGAGCCGCCGAAAGGTCGGACAGAAGAACCTCTTTAAAAATCCTATCGTTGGGAATCCACATTATTTCGCGCCTTACATCGGCAAGCAGAGGGAACGACTTTGTGTGTGGAACAACAAGCCCCTTTGCTAAGCCCAATGGGCGGTTTACACCAACCATACAGCCAATTTCCTGCGCCAAGTCCCGTAGGGTTGCCAAGTCGTAAGCCGAGCATGCGCTAATATCCGTTAAAAACAGATCTATTCCATTGCGCAACAGCTTTGTAGCGGTATCTATTCCACATCCAGAGCCTACGGAAACCACAGCCACATCTAAATTACCAAGAAGTTCAGTTGCAAGGGTAAAACCATCAAATCCGGTGGCCGAACTAACTCCTGGCGCAGTGAACCCAGCCATGGTTACCCGCATATCATCGCAAGCCGCTTTAAAAAAGGGCACATCCTGCTCTGAATCTAAAAAGAAACCTATGCGCATAGCTCTAGATTGCGTTTAACTGTAAATTGTAATTACAAACTTACCACCATTTACCCGTTAAGTACAAGTTAAACGAGCTGTTTTTATTAACCAATGTTGTTGAAAACCCTAACATCAGCCCACGCTTCATTTATTGGTTTACTCGTGCTATCTTTGTAGGGGAGAAGCGGACTTTAAGGGATATTTTGCCTTACGCTTTAACTCACTAACCGCAAGGAACATCAAATCAACCTAAACTTAACAGCTAGCAGGGTATCATGCAGGACACATTTCGCCATAAAGGGTTACGACAGAAACTTGTAGAGGAGATTATGGGTAAAGGCATTTCGGATCCATTGGTGCTAAGCGCCATTGGCAAGGTTCCGCGTCATCTTTTTATGGAAAGTAGCTTTATTAACTTTGCCTACAAGGATTCTGCATTTCCAATAGGTGCTGGTCAAACCATATCGCAGCCCTATACCGTTGCCTTTCAAAGCCAGTTGCTTTGCATACGCCCCATGGACAAAGTGCTTGAGGTTGGTACAGGATCGGGCTACCAAACAGCTGTGCTACTGGAAATGGGCGCCAAAGTTTTTACCATAGAACGACAACGGGAGCTGTTCTTAAAATCTAAGGCGCTACTTGAGCGTATGGGTTACCACCCCCACTTTTTTTATGGCGACGGCTATGCTGGTATGCCCAGCTATGGCCCCTACAATAAGATTATTGTAACGGCTGGTGCCCCCGAAATTCCCACAAAGCTAATTGAGCAGCTAGCCATTGGAGGGAAAATGGTTATACCGGTGGGCGATAACAACAGCCAAACCATGACCTTAATAGAAAAAGTTGACGAAAAAAATGTGGAGACAACCTACCACGGAAGCTTTATTTTTGTTCCTATGCTTAAAGGAACTAATCAGTAGAAAATAGTTGTATTATGATAACAGTTAACCAATTCGTTTTTAACCCCTTTCAGGAGAATACCTTTGTTCTATTTGATGAGACCAAAGAGGCTGTAATAGTTGACCCAGGATGCTACTCTGTAAACGAGCAGAACGCCCTTACCAACTTTGTTAGGGAGAATGGGCTAAAGGTTATATACACCCTTAACACCCATTGTCACGTCGATCATATCCTTGGGATAGATTTTGCGAAGGAAACCTTTGGCACCAAGAGCGTTGCGCATGCCGAGGATCAGCTCCTTTTACAAACAGCCGTTCAGCACGCCATGGCATTTGGCCTTGCACTAGAATCGGCACCAAGCATTGACACAACGGTTGAGCATGGCGACACCATAACCTTTGGCAATAGCGCTCTACAGGTAATTCACACGCCTGGTCACTCCTTGGGGGGCATATGCTTTTACCACGCACAGCAAAAAATGCTGTTTGCAGGCGATACACTTTTTAGGGGTTCTATAGGCCGTACCGACCTACCTGGGGGCGATTTTGATACCATAATCGAAAGCATTGCCCAACGCCTACTTGTGCTACCCGACGATGTTACTGTGTACTCTGGACACGGCGATTCATCGACCATAGGCTTTGAAAAGGCAAAGAATCCGTTTCTTGCAAACATTTAATTTTTTTTGATGTTGTAAAATAGGGCATTAAGCTTTCGTTTAGCTGAATATCTAATTTGTTAATTCCTTACTTTTACACCATCTTTTAATATTAAGTACCAAGTACAAACAAAAAATACGTTTCATAATGGCAGCCGATAAATTTGTTACTCGTCACATTGGTCCTCGCGAACAAGAGATTGACGAAATGCTTAAAACAATCGGGGTATCGTCACTCGATGAGCTAATCAACCAAACAGTACCTTCATCAATTCGTTTGGAGAAGCCACTTAACCTTCCTGAGCCCCTAACGGAGTTTGAGTACCTTGGCCGAATTCGTAATGTTGCCGCAAAAAATAAGGTTTACCGTTCATTTATAGGTTCTGGTTACTATGGCACCTATTCTCCTGCGGTTATTATTCGCAACATTTTCGAGAACCCAAGCTGGTACACATCATACACTCCTTACCAAGCTGAAATTAGCCAAGGTCGTCTTGAGGCACTGCTAAATTTCCAAACTGTTGTGATGGACTTAACAGGAATGGAGATAGCCAATGCATCGCTACTTGACGAGTCAACCGCAGCATCGGAAGCCGTACTTATGATGTTTAGCCTTCGTAGCCGCCAAGCCGTTAAGGAAGGTAAAAACGTAGTATTTGTTGACTCCGATATCTTTGCTCAGAACCTTGAGGTAATTAAAACCCGTGCCATCCCTATGGGCATTGAGGTTGTGACTGGTTGCTACAAGGAGTATCAGTTTACTGGTAAAGAGTTTGGTGCAGTAGTTCAATATCCAAGCGCAAAGGGTACCGTGCGTAACTACAGTGCATTCACTACAAAAGCCCACGAGGCAGGTGTACTGGTAACAGCCATTGCCGATTTACTATCGCTTGCACTAATAACCCCTCCAGGTGAGTGGGGTGCCGATATTGTTGCTGGCTCAACCCAGCGCTTTGGTGTTCCAATGGGATTTGGTGGCCCACACGCTGGTTTCTTTGCAACCAAAGACGAGTACAAGCGTAACATGCCTGGCCGTATTATTGGTGTTTCTGTTGACCGCCACGGCAATAAAGCCTTACGCATGGCTCTGCAAACCCGTGAGCAGCACATTAAACGTGAACGCGCAACCTCTAACATATGTACCGCACAGGCTCTACTTGCAACAATGGCAGGAATGTATGCCGTTTACCATGGGCCAGAAGGCATTAAGCGTATTGCAAAACACGCACACAGTGCAGCAGTTACCGTTGCCAACGAGCTAACCAAGTTAGGTTACAAACAAACCGTTGAGAACTTCTTCGATACCATAGAGGTTGAACTTCCTTCAAGCGTTAATGTTGATGATTTAAGGGCAAAACTTCTGGCCAGAGAAATCAACATAAACTATAAAGGAAACGGTAAGGTTGGTCTAAGTTTCGATGAGGTTACCACAACCAGAGATTTAAACAACCTACTTGCAGCATTTGCCGAGGCAGCTGGTAAAGCAGCTCCTTGCTTAAAGGAAATTACCTGTGAGAATAACATCCCAGCTGAGCTACAGCGTAAATCAACTTTCCTAACCGAGAAGGTATTCAACATGTTCCACTCGGAATCGGAAATGATGCGCTATATCAAGAAGCTTGAGCGTAAAGATATCTCTCTTACCCATAGCATGATTTCGCTAGGAAGCTGCACCATGAAGCTTAACGCAGCTGCCGAAATGCTTCCGCTAAGCTGGATGGAATTTGGAAATATCCACCCATTTGTACCAGCAGACCAAGCACAAGGTTACCTTGAGCTAATACACGAACTGGAGCAATACCTAGCCGAAATTACTGGCTTTGCAGCCACCTCTCTTCAACCAAACTCTGGTGCTGCAGGTGAGTATGCTGGTTTAATGGTTATTCGCCAGTACCACATTAACCGTGGCGAGGCTCACCGTAACGTAGTGCTTATTCCTTCGTCGGCACACGGCACCAACCCAGCTAGTGCTGCAATGGCCGGAATGGAAATTATTGTTGTTGCTTGCGACGAAAAGGGTAACATTAACGTTGACGACCTTCGCACAAAAGCAGAGCAGCACAAGGATAACCTATCGGCCTTTATGGTAACCTACCCATCAACTCACGGTGTATTTGAGTATCGCATTAAGGAGATGATGGATATTATTCACCAGTATGGCGGACAGGTTTACATGGACGGAGCTAACATGAATGCTCAGGTTGGTCTAACTAACCCTGGCATTATTGGAGCCGATGTTTGTCACCTAAACCTACACAAAACCTTTGCAATACCTCATGGTGGTGGTGGTCCTGGTGTTGGTCCAATTTGCGTTGCAAAGCATCTTGCTGAGCTTCTACCTTCGCACCCAGTTGTAAAAACTGGTGGAGATAAGGCTATTACGGCAGTTGCTGCAGCTCCATACGGAAGCGCAAGCGTACTTCCCATTACCTATGGCTATATCAGGATGCTAGGATTTGAAGGGCTAAAGCGCTCTACCGAGATGGCTATTCTTAACGCCAACTACATGACAGCTAAGCTAAAAGGATACTTCGAAGTGCTTTATACTGGCGAAACTGGCCGTGTAGCTCACGAGATGATTCTTGACTGTCGTCACTTTAAGCAAAGCTACGATGTTGAAACTGGCGATATAGCACGCCGCTTAATGGACTTCGGGTTCCATGCTCCTACCCTTTCGTTCCCAGTTCACGAAACCCTAATGGTTGAGCCTACCGAGAGCGAATCGAAACAGGAACTAGACCGTTTCTGCGATACCATGATCGTTATTAAGAACGAACTGGAGGAGATTAAGAATGGTAAAGCCGATAAGGTTGATAACGTGCTTAAGAATGCACCACACACCGCTGCAGAGGTTACTGCCGATGAGTGGAACCATGCATACAGCCGCCAAAAAGCTGCATTCCCACTACCTTGGATTGCAGCCAATAAGTTCTGGCCTTCGGTTGCTAAAATTGACTCTGGCTACGGCGACAGAAACCTTGTGTGCTCATGTGCTCCAATTGAAGAGTACTTGTAGCAGCTAACGTAAATAAACCATAAAAGAGGTTCCCCTGGGAGCCTCTTTTTTTATTTCACAAATTATAGCAATAGGCTTGCAGCGTTTTGCAAACATGCTGCGTAATGGGTTATATGAATGCATTCTGGTAAAATATTCCAGTAACTAAACTAAACCTAAAAGCCATGTTCAAATCTGTAATTAAACCGTTGCTAATTCTAGCCGTTGCAGTAGGATTCTCCTCTTGCACCGATACAACTACCGAAACCATTACCTACACGGCAAATGTTCCCGTGTACATGTCGTACAACGACTTTCGCAGTAGCTTTAAAGTTTCGGAACCACAAGATATTGAAACCCCTGGCAAAATCTACTTTAAGGATAGCTACCTGTTTGTAAACGAGCGGGAAAAAGGCATTCACGTAATTGATAACAGCAACCCTGCGGCTCCAGTTAAAATTGCATTCTACAACATTCTTGGTAATGTTGACATGGCCATTAAAGGAGATAAACTGTTTGCCGACAGCTTTATAGACCTTGTTGTTTTTGACATAAGCGATGTACGAAATCCTGTAGAGATAGGACGTGTGGAAAACGTTTTTCCAGAGGTTGTTCCCATTGGCGATTTCTACTTCCCCTGCGTACAGGTAGATAAATCGAAAGGAATTGTTGTTGATTGGGAAACACAAAGCGTAACCGACCAGTACACCATAAATTACAATCCATGGTGGTGGAGAGGTGAGTTTGACTTTACCGTAGCAACAGCCAATGGACCACTATCTGCAGGTAGCGGCATAGCTGGCTCAATGGCTAGGTTTATGCTAAGCGAAAACTACCTGTACACCATCGCCACGCCCTACTCGCTAGAAACATTCGAGATATCAACCCCTTCAACGCCAGTTAGAGTAGATAGCATTGGTACTTCCCGCTTTATGGAAACACTTTTTAAGCACGAGAACCACTTGTTTGTAGGCACCAATAATGGTTTACTTATATACAACATTAGCGCAGCAAGTAAGCCTAATCTAGTGTCGGAGTACAACCATGTTACCGCCTGCGACCCTGTTGTTGTTGACGGACAATACGCCTACGTTACGCTACGCAGCGGAAACCAGTGTAACAATGCGGCCAATGTACTGGAGGTTATAGACATATCGAGCATAACTACACCGTACCTAGTAAAGCAGTACCCCATGTTTAACCCGCATGGTCTTGGGATTGACGAAAACCTGCTATTTATTTGCGATGGCGATGCAGGGCTTAAGGTTTACAATAGGCAAGATCCTTTGTCCATTCTACAAAACCAACTTGCCCATTTTACCGATATCAATACTTTTGATGTTATCCCATACAATGGAGTGCTTATGCTTATTGGAGCCGATGGGATTTACCAATACGACTATAGCAATCCTCAGGATATTAGGTTGCTAAGCACATTGTCCATATCAACACAGGAGAAGTAGTATGAACAAATACCTATCCGCCACAATCGGTTTCCTGTTTCTTGGTTTAGTTGGGTTTTCTCAAACAGGAAAGAGAGTAGTTGTTAGGCTAAACGATGGTTCCACTATGTATGGAACCATCGTTTCTCAAACTGCAGACACACTCCTGGTAAACTCAGATGTAATGCAGCAAAACATCCAACCTGTAGCGGTAAAACGACCAAGGGACAAAGGGCTATTCACCAGCATTTCCTTAAGCATACTATCTGGAAAGGGGAACGATTCCAGTAACGATGGGGTTAACATCAAGGTAATTAACGCCTATCAAACCATTAATGGGTTGAGCTATGGGTTTGGTGTTGGCATTGAGAACCTTGGCCCTACACTAATGCCTCTTTTTGCCGACATTCAGTATTTCCCCTTTAATACCAAGCTAAGCCCATACCTCTCGGTACGCACAGGGTATAGCTTCTCGTTAGGACATACTGAGATTACCAGAAGCGTTCCCTACTACTACGGGAGTCCCACTAGTTCAGATACAAAGGGAGGTGTTATGCTTAGCGCATCGGTTGGACTAGCCAGCTTTGTTTTCAAAAAATCGGCACTAACGGTAAGTATAGGCTATCATTATCAGCACGCGGTAACCAACGAAACATACATTGTTTGGGGAGCAACCCAGAACCAAAAGGTTTACAGGGAGCTCTCTCACAATTTTAATAGGATGGAAGTGCAGTTTGGCTTTCTTTTTAAGTAACACAACGCATTCTTTAGTCTAAATTTGCACTACCCTTATAACATACAATGCGGTTTTTAAGCCTAAAAAATAGTACGCTTACCGATGCCGAACTGGCTTTGGGGTGCTCGCAGCACAACCCCAAGCATCAGGAGTTGCTATACAAGCGCTATTTTTCATTTGCTATGTCGATTGGGTTAAGGTACACAACAACACGCGAGGATGCCATGGAAGTGGTAAACGACAGCTTCCTTAAAGCGTTTAACAGCATATCCGATTACGACACGTATAGACCCTTTAAGGGGTGGCTTCGTAAAATTATAATAAACACAGCCGTTGATAACTATCGGAGAAACAATAAGCACCAATCGGTTATCCCCATCGATACCATCCCCGATACCGAAACCGACGAGCCCGACGTATCGATAAATCTTGATGCAGATGACATATTACAGCTCTTTAACCAGCTTCCAGCTCCCTACAGGGTAACCTTTAACCTTTACGAAATTGAGGGCTACTCTCATGAGGAAATAGGAGAAATGCTTGGCATCGCCACATCAACATCAAGAGCAAATTTAACCAGAGCAAAAAAGATGCTTAAAGAGCTATACTTTGCAATGTACAACACAACAAAGAGTTGCCATGAAGCCGTTTAACCAAAGATTTGTAGAGAGAGTTAACTCCATTTTTAGCGAGCTCAATAACGATAGCTTAGCTAACGATGGATGGCAAGCTCTTAAGCCTAGGCTAAACAACCCTCCAAGCAAAAAGGCAATGGTTATAGCCCTCGTCCCCTTTTATGCAAAAGCGGCATCAATTATTATTTTGCTAGGTATTGGGTGGGTATTCAATCAGCAGCTGGTTAAAAATCACAGCGCACAATTCCCCACAAGAGTTGTGGAAGTAGAGCCTGCACAAGAATCGCCAAAAACACAGTCATTGCAGCAAACAGTTCCAATCCAAAGCAAAGCATTAGTAAACTCCAAGTACAAGGTGAGCAGTACTTACGAGCTTAAGGATGCCCAAACATCGCTTTATGGGGAGAACGATTATCCTCAGAATACTATAACCACCACTACTCCTACCGTTGAATTAACTGCTGAAACCGATAGCCTAAGCCATACCACAGATACGTCAACAGTAATACAACCAGCACTACTCCTACTTAACGAGCCTATACCTACTGGATTCTATGCCGATATTGATGAAGTATCCCAAACAGGTAAATCAACCAAAAGAAACGAGCTAAACATAGGCATATCGTCCATGCTTGCTCTTATGGATGATGTTAAAACAAATACGCCTGGTATATCGGTTGGGGTATTTTCAAACCATAAAATCAGTAGAAAGGTGTACCTAAGCCCTGGTATGAAAATTAATGTGCAAGACTTTAACCTACCCACTATTCCACAAAACCGTAATGCAGATTACCTTGCGGGCGATGTGGTAACGGGAGATTATGCTAACGCTCAAATAACGAGCACCGAAGCAAGGATTAAAGTTGTTTCGCTAGAGATTCCTCTAAACATAACCTTTACCCTTTTCCAAGGACAAAAGCATAAGCTATCCTTATCAACAGGGCTGTCGTCATTAGCTTACATACAACAAACCTTTGAGCAGAACTACAACATCAAGAAAAGCGAGAATGTGTTTAACCAAATAAATAATTCTTGGGAACAGGTTACCCTAAACAAAAGCTATAATGTAAGCGATGAGTATGGAGCCTTTAAAAGGATAGATTTGTTTAAGCTGGTAAACCTCTCCATTGGTTACGAGATTCCATTCCGAAAAAACGCCATAACCATAGAACCCTTTATTCAAATTCCCTTGGGCACAGTTACAAGCAACGATATTTACATGGGGAACGGAGGGCTTACGGTTAAATACTCACTGTTCTAGCAAATTGGTATCTACCAAATGAAAGAGCGACCCGATAAAATCGAGTCGCTCTTTTGTTAACCACCGGAGATCATTAAGCTATAAACTGCTTGACCAAATATAGAAAAGGAAAATGACACCCCGCTATCACTTTTGACAAGTAGCAACAATACTGGGGCGAACAGCACTTAGTTATCATCAAACGTATTTCTTCCAATAAAGGCATTGCAAAAAACATTAGTAGCCTAGGATAGGGCACATACAAGTCGCTTTACGATAATAAAATCCCCCTAGAGTACAATACATAAAACCATTTCATTAAACATATAAACAACACCCAGCGAAATATTTAAAAGCAGTATATTTGAGCCCAAATTTGGAATTCTAGACAAAATCTAGCCAAAATCGTATGGAAACAAAAATGGAAGTGAACGTTCGTTCAGAGATTGGAGAACTTGAAGGAGTTATTCTTCACACCCCTGGAGCAGAGGTGGAAAACATGACCCCTCAAAATGCGCAAAGGGCTCTTTACAGTGATATTCTAAACCTTGCTGTTGCCAAAAAGGAGTATGCACAGCTTAGCGGTGTGCTATCGAAGGTAACAAAAACCTTTCAGGTTATGGATCTTCTAACCAGCGTGTTGGAAAAAGATCATGCCAAAGATGAGGTTGTTACAACAATTTGCCGAAACGAAAATGTGATGTACCTAGTTGACGAGCTCTTGGAGCTCCCAGCAAAGGAACTTGCTAGGCAGCTAATAGAAGGAGTCCCACTAAAGCGTAACAATCTTACCAACTTCCTAAGCCACGAGAGATTCTCACTTCGTCCCCTATACAACTTCTACTTTACCAGAGATGCCTCGGTATCAATGCTCGACGAGGTTCTAATTGCGCCGATGGCAAACCGTGTGCGCGATAGAGAATCGCTAATTATGGAAGCCATTTTTAACCACTCGGGGCTGGTTAGCGCTAACACGGTAAACCCTCACTCCTTTAATCTCAATGGAAATGTGTCTATTGAGGGTGGCGATGTACTTATTGCCCGCGACGACATTTTACTTATCGGCAACGGAACCCGCACAACAACCCAGGGTATCGATTTTATTATTAGCCGGTTAATGGCTCAACAGGAGAAAAAGAAGCGACACATCATAGTACAAGAGCTCCCCGAATCGCCAGAATCATTTATCCACCTCGATATGGTTTTCACTCTACTCGACAAGGATCAATGCATGGTGTTCGACCCTGTAATGCTACAACCCAACAGATTCCAAACGGTTCAAATTACCATAGAGAACGGTAAGGTGCTCGAAATTAAAACGGTTGATAACATGCTTGTTGCTCTTAAAGCGCTAGGCATGGATCTACAACCTATTTTCTGTGGAGGCACAAAAGATCAGTGGACACAGGAGCGCGAGCAATGGCATAGCGGAGCCAACTTTGTGGCTATAGGTCCAGGGAAGGTTATTGGGTACGCTCGTAATATTCATACCATGGAAGAGATGAGCAAGAATGGCTATGAGATTATTAGAGCAAAGGATGTGCTAAATAACCGCATCGACCTAAACAGCTACAGCAAGTATGTTGTAACCATTGATGGTAGCGAGCTCCCTAGAGGTGGTGGTGGTGCACGATGCATGACAATGCCCGTTTCGCGTAGAAGCGTTAACTGGTAAATCGGTTTGAACAAATAGTGGCATATAACGTTTATCATTGTCAATACAATAGCGCGCAACTCACTACTTAAGTGTATCGTGCTAGTAACTATTAGTAACCACTAATTATGTTGATATGCTAAAGAAAAATGTTGGTAAAACGGATAAAATTATTCGAATTGCCATTGGTGCCATTATTGCCACACTTGGAATAGTTTACCAAAGCTGGTGGGGCTTGCTTGCAATAATCCCCTTTGCCACCGCTTTTTTAGGTTTTTGCGGGCTGTACACAGTATGTGGAGCCAACACCTGTTCTACCAAAGAAAATCCATAAAACAGCCTCTAAATAGCAAAAAAGCCCACTCAACAGTAGGCTTTTTTGCTATAATACAAGTAACCTTATCACACAACTCTTTTTACAAGATCTGCAGCCTCTTGCAATGTTATTGCGGTAAAAACTTTAAGTCCAGAGCTATCTATAAGCTCTTTTCCTTCCATTGCATTGGTTCCCTGCAACCTCACAATAACTGGAACCGAGATGTTGCCAATCTCTTTGTAAGCATCAACAATCCCCTGTGCAACCCTATCGCACCTAACAATTCCGCCAAAAATATTCACAAGAATGGCCTTAACATTGGGATCCTTAAGTATTATTCTAAAGCCAGCAGCAACTGTATTGGCATTAGCACCACCACCAACATCTAGGAAGTTAGCGGGATCGCCACCAGAGAGCTTAATAATATCCATTGTTGCCATTGCAAGCCCAGCTCCATTTACCATGCAGCCCACATTGCCATCGAGCTTTACAAAGTTCAAATTACTATCGGAAGCTTCTAGCTCATAAGGATCTTCCTCGTCCCTATCGCGCATAGCATCAAAGTTTGAGTGCCGGAAAAGCGCGTTATCATCTATATTTACCTTTGCATCGGCGGCAATAATATCGTCGTTTGATGTTTTCACAACGGGATTAATTTCAAAAAGCGATGCGTCAGCCTTAAGGTAAGCTCCGTAAAGTGAAATAACAAACTTCACCATTTGCGAGAATGCTTTACCGCTTAGCCCTAAGTTAAATGCTATGCGACGAGCCTGAAATGGCTGAATGCCAATAGGCTCTACTTCCTCCTTAAAAATAAGCTCCGGAGTGTTAGCTGCAACAGCTTCAATGTCCATTCCCCCTTGAGGTGAGTACATTATCATGTTTTTCCCAGTAGCTCTATTCAGTAGAATGCTCATGTAGAACTCCTTAATATCAGAAGGTCCCTTTTGATATATGCCTTGCTCTACTAAAAGTTTCCTAACTAGTTTCCCCTTGGGTCCTGTTTGATGAGTTACCAAGTTCATTCCCAAAATTTGGTTTGCATAGCCGCTCACCTCATCAATGTTCTTGGCAATTTTTACTCCACCACCTTTTCCTCTTCCTCCAGCGTGAATTTGGGCTTTAACGGCTATTGTATCTGATCCTGTTTCACTCATAATGCGCATAGCACAATCAACTGCCTCTTTAACAGTAAATGCAACATCACCAGCAGGTACTGGTACGCCTGCTTCGCGTAATATGGATTTTGCCTGATACTCGTGAATGTTCATTTCTAAAATTTTGGTTAGGTTTGCAACCAATTTACAAAAAAAATGATACTTAATAGGTTCTAAGGAAAATAAGCAATGGCCGAGAACAGAAAATTAGCAAACGAAGAGCTCAATAGGATTAGTCCTGAGGAGTATAAACAGGTGCGAAAACTACCTATAGTTGTTGTTCTAGATAATGTTAGGAGCCTTAACAACATCGGCTCGGTTTTTAGAACCTCCGATGCCCTTGGCGTGGAACAAATATACTTGTGCGGAATATCGGGTACACCTCCTCACAGGGAGATTCATAAAACAGCACTGGGTGCCGAGGATTCTGTACCCTGGCAATACTTCGAAAGTACTATAGATGCAATTAAGCACTTAGAGCAGCAAGAGTATAAAATAGTTTCGCTTGAGCAAACAGAAAAAAGTATAAGCCTAACCGATTATGCTCCAACATTTGATAGGAAGTACGCCTTAGTTTTTGGAAACGAGGTTAAAGGGGTAGATCAAGCCGTTGTTAACCTTTCCCATGAGTGCTTAGAAATACCACAATTTGGAACAAAGCACTCCTTTAATATTAGCGTAACAGCAGCAATTGTTCTTTGGGACTTTTTCAGCAAAGTAAAACCATAAAAAAAGGGCGGAATTTCCGCCCTTTCTTATAACTATATCATTCTTTAACTACTCAACAATTGCTTTAAAGGCAGCGTTGGTTAGGTAGTTACGGAACTCCATATCTTTAAGAGCACGCTCTTTTAGAGAGGCATCCTTACCAATAGCAGTACGAAGACTGTTTAGAAGAAGGGTCTCATCTTGCATGCGAGCACCAATAATTGCTAAACCATAAGAAGCTTTTGCCTCGTCAACCTTTTGGAAGGTATTCTTAGCAGCATCGGTTTTACCAGCCAGAAGAAGAGCAAGACCTTGGTTAAAACTATCAGAACCACCAAGATACTCAACAGCAGCAGGGTAAAGACCTTTAACAATGCTAATAATACCTAGGTTGTACTTCACTTCAGGACCTGCATCAGCAGCACGAGTAAATAAACCTTCGGCCTCTTCTAGGTTACCTTCCATAAGAGCAACACAACCACGGTTATTGATAACTGCAGGAATGTTAGCCTTTGCAGCATCAGCCTTATCAAGGGCAGCTTTAGCAGCGCTTAGGTCGTTAGCTTTGATGTAAAGTGCAGCAGCGTTGTTGTAACCACGAGCACAGTTGAACATCTCACCAGCCTTGTTGTAAACCTCAATTTTCTTAGCATCGTCGGTAATAAGAGTTGCAGCAAATAGCATCTCCTCAACATTCAAAGTGTCGTATTTACCAGCATTTACAAACTCAACAAGTTGCTCATCGCTGAAACCAATCTTGTCAACCTTTGCAATCATTTTAGAACGACGAAGTTCAGGAAGAATTTTCTCTGCAAGAACTAGGTAAACTTTGCTTAGGTTCTTAATCTCACGCTCACGTACAACTGGATCAGAGTACATTGAAAGCACGCGAAGAATAAGTTCTTTATCTTCAATAGAAGATGCTTCAACCATTTTCTTGAAACCATCCCAGTCCTCGGTTATTACCTCAGCAGAAACGAAATCAGCAGCTTTACCTTCAACTTTAGCTTTTTTGAAAACACCGCCTAACCAGTTCTCAGTGTTTTTACCACGCTCCTTAGAAAGCTTATCATTTAAGTTTTCAGGACCATCAGGAGAAGCGTAAGCAGAAACAGCAATACCTTTAAGTTCCTTGTTTTCTGTAGCAGCAACCTCAGCAATAAACGATTCCATCATCTTAACCTCTTCCTTTGTAAGCTCAGAGCGACGAATGTCAGAACGCTGAATTACGAAGTTAATTTGAGCCTCTTTGTTTTCAGAGATAACGCGTTGGAAGTTATCCTTCATCATAACTGGTTTTGGGTCAATGTTAACCAGTTTAGAAGTAGCAATAACACCAGCACCAATCTTTTGAGGAACATCAAATGGAATCTTCTTGTCTTTATAAGTGATTACCATACGAAGTTCTACATCAGACTTTAGCATCTCATCCTTATAGTCAAATTCAAACTCTTGCTTGAAAGATCCACCAGCATCATAGCTAATAACTTGGTTGTTAGCCTGAACATCTTGTCCTTGAAGAACTTTTACTGGAAGAGCAAGTTCACCACCTTCGAAAACAATAACAGGAGTTATCTCAAGAGTGGCTTTTTTGTTGAAATATTTCGCAGGGAAAGTACCTTCAATGGTTCCTTTTACCTTATTACCATGCACTTCTAGTGGATTTGGTGTAAGGGTAAAGTTAGTTCCCTGAGGTAATTCCTTCATCTTGTCGGCGCCACCGCAACCGCTTAGGATTAATGCGGCAACAGAAACAACTGCCAAAAAGTGTAACCTGAGTTTTTTCATAGTTCGCTTAGTATTTAATTTGGTTTTTCACGCTTTGCGTTAACAAGTTACAAACTTACTATTCTTTTCTTAAAAGAAAAAGTTTACCATCAAAAATAATGCGTTTACCTATAGGGACAAACGGTTAATCCCTTTTTTATATTGCTGATTAAAAATGGCTTCCTCAATTTTTTTAAAATCTAAAGGATTTGCCACAAAATCTATATTCGACGTATCAAGCACAAGGAATGTGTACTCTGGGTGCTGTTTAAAGAAATCGAAATACCCCCTTTGTATGTTTTCTAAATACGCTGCCGAAATTGTTTGCTCGTACTCTCGCCCTCTTCGTTTAATGTTTGCAATAAGTTTATCTATAGGTAGGTGGAGGTAAATATATAAATCGGGTTTGGGTATTGATTGGTATATAATTTCAAAAATTTGTCGGTAAAGGTGATACTCATCCTCGGCCAGTGTATTCCTGGCAAAAATTAGCGATTTCATAAAAAAATAATCGGCAACAATCAACGGCTGAAAAAGAGAACCAGAACGTAATTCCTGGTTAAGCTGCTTATAACGCTCGGCCAGGAACGATAGTTCCAACGGGAAGCTGTAACGCTCCTGATTTTTATAAAACTTAGGAAGAAAAGGATTATCTGCAAATTGTTCTAAAACCAATTTCGCATTATGCTTCTCGGCAATCATGCGGGAAAGCGTAGTTTTTCCTGCTCCAATATTCCCTTCAATTACCACATAACTAAGTGCCATTGCTTAACGAATAAAAAAGGAGTTAGCGTAACCAACTCCTTTCAGTTTTATAAAAGTAAAAATTAAAACAGCCTAATTAATTCTCAATTTATAAAAACCAACAATAAAAGAATGCTATTGGTTTCCATCAAACAGCCGCAAGTGCTGCAATATGGGCCTAATAAGTTGGTTCTACCTCCATGTTTTTAAGGATAAATGAGTATATATCGGTATACTCTTCTATCACTATTGATGTTGGGGTCCCAGCTCCATGTCCAGCCCTAGTTTGTACCCGTATTAGCACAGGATAACGGCCATTTTTATATTTTTCCTGCAAAGTTGCAATATATTTAAAAGAATGTGCAGGAACAACCCTATCGTCATGATCGGCAGTAGTTACTAAAACGGCAGGATAGCGTACACCCGATTTGATATTATGCAGTGGGGAGTAGCTGTAAAGATTCTCAAAGTGAATAGAGTCCTCACTTGAACCATAGTCATTTACCCATGCCCAACCAATTGTAAACTTATGGAAACGGAGCATATCCATAACGCCCACTTGTGGAATTGCAACGCGGAATAAATCTGGTCGCTGATTAACAACAGCACCCACAAGTAATCCTCCGTTTGAACCACCTTGTACTGCCAGTTTTTTCGATGAGGTGTACTTCTGATCAATTAGGTACTCGGCCGCAGCAATAAAATCATCAAAAACATTCTGTTTGTTTAGCTTAGTGCCCGCTCTGTACCAGTTCTCACCATACTCACCGCCTCCTCTAATGTTGGCAAGTGCAAAAACGCCACCATTCTCGAGCCACACAAGCCTGCTAGTGCTAAACGATGGGGTTAAGCTTATGTTAAATCCACCGTAACCATATAGTAGGGTTGGGTTATTGCCATTTAGCTCTAGTCCTTTTTTGTGAACTATAAACATAGGCACATCGGTACCATCCTTACTTTTGTAAAATACTTGCTTGGTCTCGTATGCATCAAAATCGAAGTTAATATCGGGTCTAAAGAACTCTGTAGAGGTATTTGTGTTGATATTATACCTGTAAATTACCGATGGTACTGTAAATGAAGTGAAAGAGTAGAATGCAATGCTATCCTCTGGGCTTCCACTTAACCCCGACATTGTGCCTACTGTTGGGAAATCTATTTGGTTTAGCTTTTCCCCTTTAAGATCGTAAACCTCAACTTTACTCTTTGCATCAACAATATAGCTGGCAACAATTTTTCCTCCAACAATCTCACAAGCCTCAAGTACGTCCTTTTTCTCTGGGATGATATCGCGCCAGTTACCTACATCAAGGGTATTAACATTAATCTTAACCAGTTTGTACTTTGGTGCTTTGTAGTTTGTTAGCACAATAAGATGATCGTCTATGTGATCTATAATCTGATATGTGTAGTCAAAACTTGTAGTGAGCTGAATAAAGGCATTGTTCTCGTTCAAATTGCGAATATAAATGGAATTGCCTTGGGTGGATTCTGTCTCGTTAACGATAAGGAACTTATCATCGCGTGTTACTTGTGCGGTATAACTTCTTAGCGGGTACTGCTTGTTCTCGAAAATAAGTTTATCCACATCCTGCGTGGTACCCAGTACATGGTAGTAAACCTTGTGGTACTCATTTATGTTTGAAAGGGATTTACCCTCTACAGGTGCTTCGTAGCGGCTATAGAAGAATCCATTCTTATGCCAGCTAATAGATGAAAATTTAACCCAACGCAGCTCATCGGTAAGCTCCTCTCCAGAAACAATATCCTTAACTCTTATAGTACGCCAATCGGAACCACCATCGGCAAGAGCATATGCAATGTACTTTCCATCTTTGGATATGGCAAATTCACCCAAAGAAACAGTACCGTCAGCAGATAGGGTGTTGGGATCTAGCAGCACCTTAGCCTCATCCTCAAGTGAATTCTGATAGTACAGTACGCTTTGGTTTTGTAACCCCTCCTTTTTAAAGAAAAAGTACTTGCCACCCTCTTTAAATGGAAGGGTAATGCTGTTGTAGTTCCAAATCTCAGCAAGGCGATTTTTAATTTTATCACGGAAAGGAATACTTGCTAGGTACTCATTTGTAACGGCATTTTGAGCTTTTACCCACTCTGCTACTTCTGGGGCGTTATCATCTTCTAACCAACGGTACGGATCGCTAACCTTAACGCCAAAATAGTTATCTACAACATCAACTTTCTTAGTTTCAGGATAGTTAACACCACTTCTGTTACAAGATGCAAAAACTATTAACACAGCACCCATGAGTACGGGGATTAGCTTTTTCATAGAGTTCGGATTTTCTGGTTTACAGTATAGACCACCAACAAAAATACAATATTGTTTTTAATTATGGAACAGCCAATCGGCTAGTATTTACAATATGGAAGATACGGTTTTTAGAATAATTTGTTTAAGTTTTTTAAAAAAAGTATAGATTAGCCCCTAAATGCAAAAAACGAGTGCCGTTTAATGGCACTCGTTTTCCATATTCTATTTTAAAGTTATTACTCCTTTGCAGGCTTTGGAAGAAGCACTTTTCTAGAAAGTTTGTACTTCCCAGTCTTCTTGTCAACCTCAATGAGCTTAACCTCAATAATATCGCCTTCTTTAAGTACGTCTTCAACCTTAGCAACGCGCTCCCATGATATTTCGGAAATATGCAGAAGAGCATCCTTACCAGGAAGAATCTCAACAAAAGCACCAAATGCAACAATTGATTTTACTTTACCCTTGTATATTTCTCCTACTTCGGGAATTGCAACAATGCTCTTAACCCACTTAACAGCTGCATCGCGAGCCTCTCCATTATCGGCAAAAACGCTCACAACACCTTGGTTGTTTACCTCCTCGATATTGATTGTAGCACCGGTCTCACGTTGAATCTCTTGGATTACCTTACCACCAGGGCCAATAACTGCACCAATAGAGTCACGAGGAATGCTAAACTGCTCAATGCGTGGTGCATGAGATTTAAGATCGGCGCGTGGCTCAGCTATGGTAGAGGTCATTATGTTAAGAATGTGCATACGACCCTCACGAGCTTGATCAAGAGCTTTAGCTAGTACTTCGTAAGATAGACCATCAACCTTAATGTCCATTTGGGTTGCAGTAATACCATCGCGGGTTCCTGTAACCTTAAAGTCCATATCACCAAGGTGATCCTCATCGCCTAGGATATCCGATAGCACAGCGTAGCGCTCGGCTCCAGCCTCGGTAATAAGTCCCATGGCAATACCCGAAACTGGCTTGCGAATAGGAATACCAGCATCCATAAGGGCAAGCGTACCTGCACAAACGGTTGCCATCGACGATGAGCCGTTAGACTCTAGGATGTCACTAACAACACGAACGGCATAAGGATTCTCTTGTCCGTTTGGAACCATGCGTTTAAGCGCGCGGTGGGCAAGGTTTCCGTGACCAATCTCACGACGGCTAACCCCGCGCGATGCGCGTGCGTCACCAGTTGAGAATGGAGGGAAGTTATAGTGTAACACAAATTTTTCGGTTCCACGTACTAAAACCTCGTCAATAACCTTTTCGTCTAGTTTGGTACCTAGAGTTACAGTGGTTAACGACTGGGTTTCGCCACGAGTAAATAGGGCAGATCCGTGAGCCATTGGAAGGAAATCAACCTCGCAGGTAATTGGGCGAATCTGGTTGGTTTTGCGACCGTCAAGACGAACACCTTCGTTAAGGATCATCTTACGCATAGCCTCCTTCTCAACCGCATGATAGTAGCGACCAACAAGGCTTCCGAAAGAAGCACGCTCCTCCTCAGTTAGCGTTTCAACAAACTGTTCCTTAATGGCATCGAATGCAGCAGAGCGCTCATGCTTAGAAAGCATTGATTTAGCAACCTCGTACACCTTGTCGTAACAGAAGTCCCAAACACGTTTCTTAAGGTCTTCGTTGTTGGTTTCGTGGCAGTAGGTGCGCTTTACAATACCTAGCTCTTTTGCCAACTCAACCTGAACAAGGCACTGTTTTTTAATAGCCTCGTGAGCAAACTTAATGGCTTCAAGCATTTCTGCCTCCGACACCTCGTTCATCTCACCCTCAACCATAAGGATATTGTCGTATGTAGCACCAACAACAAGCTCAAGATCGGCTTCGGCAACCTGCTCAAAGGTTGGATTAATTAACAGCTTACCTCCAACACGAGCAACACGTACTTCGGAAATTGGGCCATGGAATGGTATATCGGAAACAGCGATTGCTGCTGATGCTGCCAAACCTGCAAGAGCGTCTGGCATAATATCTTTTTCTGCAGAAATAAGATTGATAGTTACAAAGGTCTCAGCGTGATAGTCCTCTGGGAATAGAGGGCGTAAGGCGCGGTCAACCAAACGAGCAACAAGTACTTCGTAATCTGAAGGCTTTGCCTCCCTTTTCATGAATCCACCGGGAAAACGGCCGCTTGCGGCAAATTTCTCTTTGTAATCAACGCTTAGGGGCATAAAATCCACATCTTCCTTTGCATCCTTTGCGCTAACAACGGTTGCCAGAAGCATGGTTTTCCCCATACGGATAACAACTGACCCATCAGCTTGTCTGGCTAATTTTCCAGTCTCAATGGTGATGGTACGTCCATCGCCAAGGTCAATTGTTTTTTGAACAACATTAAACATAAACTTAACTTATAAGGTGAATAAGCATAAAAATCTTAACGGGGTGAAACAGAAAATCAGAGGAAGCCCGGAACACTCCTCTGATAACTTACCGCTATAAAATTACAAAAAAAGGCAATTGTAAGAATTGCCTTTTTTGTGTGGTTACTTTCTTAGGTTTAGCGCTTTTACAATAGCACGATATCTTTCAATATCCCTATCCTTTAGATAATCGAGCAAACGCCTCCGCTTACCCACCAACTTCAGAAGGGAACGCTGTGTTCCGTAGTCCTTTCTGTGCGTTTTTAAATGCTCGGTTAGGTGGTTAATACGGTAGGAAAATAACGCAATCTGGCCTTCTGGAGAACCAGTGTCGGTATTAGACTTTCCGTACTCCTTAAAAAGTTCTTCTTTCTTCTCAGCTGTAAGATAATTCATAGCACTGATAATTAGTGGGTCTATATTTAGGCGGCAAAGTTAATAGCTTTTTTGAAAATCAAAGCCCCTACCCCACTTTTTTTAGCGCTTAAAAGTTCACCTTTTTATACATACAGCTGATTATATGACCCTTAAGCTGTTAATAATAATTATACTCGCTTACCCTTTCCCATTGCAGTGCGTGCGCCAACGGGGTGGCCTTGAAACCTAACTGCTGCTCCATCTTTTCCACCCGAAGCCCTGTTCTCAGTGGACGGGGTGCTGGCTCATTTAGCTCCTGCGACAATACAGGGATTAGCAGCGATGAGTTTAACGAGAACACCTGTGCAATTAGCATTGCAAAGTGCGCTACACTTATTTGAGTATCGCCTGCTATGTGGAATATGCCACTTTTGCTGCTTTCCAAAAGAAGGGTTATACCACTAGCCAAATCCCACGACCAGGTTGGTGTTCGAACCTGATCGATGGGCACTCGAAATGAATCACCCCGTTTAAGGGCTTCTACAACGCGTTGTAAAATATTGGTGCGAGCTAGATTTGGAAGCATTCCAAACACCAGTGCGGTTCTTACTACTAGTGCATTAGGGTTATACTTAAGGACATTACGCTCACTCTCCAACTTTGAACTGCCATATAAGCACACCGAACTAGGGGCATCATCCTCTGTGTACATTCCAGTATTTCCATCAAAAACAAAATCGGTTGATAAGTGGATTAGCTTCACAGCCCTACCCATGGTTTCCTGAGCCAGAATTTTGGGGATTTCGGCATTCAACCGGTTGCACAAATCGGGCTGCTTTTCGCAAGCATCGGGGCTACCTATGGCTGCGCAATGTACAACAGCATGGGGGTTAGCCCAATCGAGCAGGGATTTAACGCCCTGCTCTAATAGATTATGCTGAACAAAAGTTGCTCCCGTTGGGATATTAGCACCAATATAGGACGAAGAGGTAAGTATTACGTTATGCGATGTATTTGCAACAAGATATCGAGCCAGTGTTTGGCCTACTAACCCATGTGCACCAGTTATTAATACTCTCAATTTACGTTTAGTTTTGATGGTGAAAGATGCATCAATGCAAGAAAAACATCAACCCTTAAGCAATATTCTTGCTCCAAAACGGCAGTAAAGACACTTTTTTTGGTCACAGTAGCTTGCTTTAAGATGAATAAGGGCTTGCGAGAAGAAAGCATTCTCCGATTTAACGTTTAGCTGCTCAAACCCCTTCGTTACGGAGTTCTCTTCGGAGGGTAAGTGCTCTAGCAAGCCAACCGCATTATCCTTTAGCTGCTGCTGTCCCTTATGCTGCCCATATGCAAACATAAAAGGAATAACAGCGTTTATGAGGATATTGTTTACAGCCGCTTTTCCCAGCCGCTTCTCACTCTCGGCAGTTTCTTTTCCTAGTATGTAATGCGTTTTCCAATACTCCGAACCCGAAACGCTGAACAAAGCGCTGAACTTAGAGCTAGGCGTTAGCTCCATTGCTTTTGAGAACAGACCCGATGAGCCATGAACTAACCTTGCTAATTGTGCTATGCGCACGGTTGGGAACGATGATGGCCTTAAGCGTAGAAACTTCCAAAGATTTACATCGATTGGTTTTAGCCCGAACTTTTGGGCAAGGTGAGTGTACTCCTTGCGCATTGCATCAACATATGGATCGGCCTCGCACTTGGCTAGCAAGCCCGATTGACCAAACAGCATGGATTCCAGCTGGAATAAACTTGATTTGTGCTTTGCCAAATACTTTAACGGGGTAGCCTTAGCAAGCAACTCAAAGGGTAACGCGTTTATTTTTAAACCTATGCTGCGACATACCGATTGGTAAAAAGCCTCTTCCCAACTTCCATTTTCTTGCTTTACCAAAGTTAGCACGCCCTCACTTTTTGCAATTAGCCTTTCTGTAACAAGATTCGATAACCAGAACTGCGTAAAAAACTCATCGGCCAGCTTAAGCTGCTCGCCGCAGGGAATCCACTGTGTTGACTGAATTAAACTATCGTAAATGCCCTGCATACGCTCAGGAAATGGAATTACAAGCGTTTCAACCGCATGTCCATGCGTATTACGAGCCATCTCGTCATCCTCCACCACAAGGTGAAGGATTACGCTATCGTAGGCCGAATCCAGATGGTGAGAGTGCCTATACCAGTCGGACCCCTTAACGTGAATCTCCACGTTACCAGCCCATAGCGTTCCTCCAATATCAACCTTAGCATTAAAAAAATCGGGACCTGAGTTTACGTTGTGCTCACCAGGATGGATAACCTTAATGGTTTGCCCCGATTGAGTGGTTAACCCGTTTAGGTTATGATGAGCGTATTGCCAGTAGAAGTGAACAAGCTCTTCGGACATGGGGTATGTTTATTTAATTGGCTTTTTACATGCTTTGAGTTGGTGCAGAATGCAATAAACCCCAAGTTAAAAAAACAAATGGTGATGGAGAATAGCGACAGCAAAAAAGTAATAATTTTGGGTGTTCCTCACAGGAGCAATCCCAATAAAAGGTGAGCATCGGGGTGTAGCGCAGTCCGGTTAGCGCGCGTCGTTCGGGACGACGAGGTCGCGAGTTCGAATCCCGCCACCCCGACTAGCCTCTTTCCCTAAAACAAAGAGGCCAGAACCTAAGTTCCAGCCCCTTCTACCAATTGATCCGTTTATTGTTTTTCGAAAGGCAAGTGTTTACTGATGATTCCACATGCGGCGCATGCGCTCCCACTTATGGTCGCGATGTGCCTCAATGGAGGCAATATCGGCATCGCTAAGATGCTTAAATCGGCCTTGTTTTTTAAGATAATCGGCAACCGACGCAAACTGCTTTGGATTGCGGGTTAGCCTATAGTCGCCATTCTCGTACTCGGCAAGGAAGAACAGACCGCAATCAACGGCTTCCTTCGCAATCTCAACCGAGGTTTCGGTGGGGGTTCCCCAGCCCGTTGGGCACGATGCATAAACGTGAATAAACGCTGGCCCCTTTACCTGTGCGGCTTTCTGTACCTTATCGATATAATCCTGAGGATACCCAATGCTTGCCGTTGCGGCATAAGGGATATCGTGCGCAGCAATAATCTCAAAAAGGTTCTTCTTTTGAGTTTTAGAACCGTGGATATTCTTTCCTGCAGGCGTGGTGGTGGTTTGGGTTCCAAATGGGGTTAGCCCGCTCTTTTGGATACCCGTGTTCATGTAGGCCTCGTTATCGTAGCAGATGTACAGCACATCGTCGCCACGGTCAATCATGCCAGAAAGAGCCTGAAGCCCAATATCGGCTGTGCCGCCATCGCCTGCAAAGGCAACCGTTTTAAAGTTCTGAATGCCCAAGGCCTTTGCGCCAACCGCAATACCAGAGGCCATGCTTGCAACCCCAGGAAAAGTGGTAATTATGGCGTTGTTTGTAAAGGCCATTTGTGGATAGATAAATCCAACAGCAGCCATACAACCTGCAGGGAATGCAGCATATGTGCGCTCGCCAAGCACCTTAAGGGCTAGCCTTACCGCAAGACTTCCGCCGCAACCAGCACACGCCTTGTGTCCGTAGAAGAACTCCTGATCGGTGATATTCTTTGGGGTTATCCTTGTAAGTGTATTTGCGCTACTCATTGGTTTCAACGTTAAGGTTAAAGAAATCTACGGTTTTATAGGCTTCGCCTGCAGCAACGCGTTGTAGCTTAAGGAACATGTTGCGGATATCGGCCTTAGAAACATCGCGACCGCCCAAGCCGCCCACAAAGTTCAGCTTTGGCACGGTATTCCCAACCTTTGCTAGCGCGCTGTTTACGTTGGTGTACACAGTACCCTCATATCCAAAGGAGATATCCTTTTCTAGCACGCCAATAGCCTTAGCTCCAGCGGTTAGGTTTTGAAGTTGCTCCTCGGGGAAAGGACGCATGTAGCGAATTTTAATAACGCCCACCTTATGCCCTTCGGCGCGCATCTCGTCAACCACATCGCGAACGGTACCCGTTACGCTACCTAGGGTAACTAGCAGCACCTCGGCATCGGCACTTTGGTACTCATCAACCATACCGTTGTACTTACGGCCAAACATGGCGGCAAAATCGGTATCGGCCTGCTCAAGAACCTTAACCGCATTAAGTACCGCTAGGTTTTGCTGATACTTAAACTCGGTATTATCATTTGGCTGCGAGCTGAATCCCATGTTCTTGGGATTGTCGAAGCACATTTTATTTGGGGTTTGGAACGGAGGCAAGAAGGCATCAACTTGGCTCTGCTCTGGTATCTCCACAATCTCGTAGGTGTGGGTAAGGATAAACCCATCAAGGTTAACCATCATTGGGGTTAGCACATCGGGATGCTCGGCAATACGAAAGGCCTGAATCATCATATCCAAAGCCTCCTGCGCATCCTCAACGTAAACCTGAATCCAGCCAGAATCAAGTAGCGAAAGCGAGTCGCGCTGGTCGCCATAGATGCTCCAAGGGAGTGCAACGGAACGGTTGGCATTCATCATAACCACTGGGAAACGGCCACCGCTGGCGTAGTGTAGCCCCTCGGTCATGTACAGCAATCCCTGCGATGATGATGCGGTAAAGGTACGCGCGCCAACTGCGCTTGCGCCCATGGCTGCGGATATGGCCGAGTGCTCCGACTCAACGTGCATGTACTCAGCATTCAGCTCGCCGCGCTCAACCATCTCCGATAGTCGCTCAACGGTAATGGTTTGCGGGGTAATAGGATATGCTGCTATTACATGAGGTCTGGATAGCTTTACGCCAATGGCAACAGCCTCATCACCAGAAATAAATTCTCTTTTTTTGCTCATTTTATGCCCTCCATTAAAGCTGTTCCTTAACCATTTCAATTGCATTCTTAGGGCACTCGTGGGCACAAACGCCACATCCCTTGCAGTAGTCGTAGTCAACCGCAATTTTGCCGTTATCCTTAAAGATTGTACCATCGGGACAAACCAGGTAACAGCGGAGGCAGTAAATGCAGGTATCGTGATTTACCACAGGCCTAAAGGTTCGCCAACCGGCATTGGTATCGGCAAGATGACCCGCGGTAAACTGAGGGCCCACAGGGAATCCCTCTATATGGGTTGGGCGAATAAAGTTTTGCTTTACAGGACGACTCATAGGGCTTGCGATTTTACTAGTTCATAAACTCGACGAACAATCTCCTGATTTGGACCAATAAGGCTTGGTTTCATCTCGTGCTCGATGCTCTTTAAAGCCGACTCAAGGCTAACAAAACCCGAAGCCGCAACCAGCGCACCATACATGGCCGTGTTGGTAATTGGACGCTTAAGCACCTCAAGAGCTAGCGATGTTGCATCAACGGCAACCACCTTAAACCCATCCAGCTCCTTGTAGCGCGCAGCATCAGTAGTATTTACCACAAATGTGCACGAAGGCTTAACGCGCAATGTAATGCCAGCATTAATAAGCGTTTCGTCCATAACCACAACGTAATCGCAGGATTGGATTTCGCTTCTATCGCGAATTTTCTCATCAGATATTTTGGTGAAGGCCAAAACGGGAGCGCCTCTACGCTCAGGGCCAAACGCAGGGAATGCCAAAGCGTGTTTACCCTCAAATATTGCAGCAGCAATGCCCAATAAGCGAGATACAGTAAAACCACCTTGTCCTCCTCTACCATGCCATCGAATCTCTTTCATACAAGCTAGATTATTCGTGCCGAACTAATAGAATTATGTTCTACAAATATTGCCGTTTTATGCTGTTTTTTCTTTGATATGGTTTATTTTTAGATTTTTATTCTACCGATTTGATTTTTTATTACCATTTATTCGAAAAAGCCTGACTTTAGGGGATTAAAACAGAAAAATTTGCTGCAATGAAACTGGATGCCACTGATATTAAGATTCTTTCTATTCTACAGAACGATGCCCGCATTACCACAAAGGAACTAGCAGAAAGGCTTCACCTTTCAACCACCCCTGCATATGAGAGGGTAAAGAAGCTGGAGAAAGAAGGGTATATTGAGAAGTACTCGGCAGTGCTAAACGCTGAGAAAATTGAACGTAAGCTAACCATATTCCTCATGGTATCGCTTAAGAGCCACTCCAAAGATGTTGTGGAATCATTTCAAAAAACGGTACTATCGCTACCCGAAGTAATGGAGTTTTACTACATTTCGGGAAACTACGACTCGCTGCTTAAGGTTATGGTTAGAGACATGGACCAGTTCAAGGTGTTTTTAGAGGAGAAACTTGCTGGAATTGAGCATATAACCCATTTTCAAAGCGTATTTGTTATTTCTGGCGCCCAAAAAGGAGGATACGACTTAAGTATGGGGCTCCTGAAAAAGTAGGCTAAAGGATTATAAACCCACCACTATACCCCAACCCATGAAAAAGATAACCACCCTACTCATTGCGCTTATTTTGCTCACGGCCTGTAACCAGCCAGCCAAGGATAAACAAACCAATGATAGCAGCCAACAGCGGTACATAGTTTTAATGAACCCAACGGTTAATAACATCAGGAACCAATTTTCATAGCACGTTCTGGAAAAGGATTGGGGGAATGTACTAATGCTGCCAGGCGCATTGCATCCTCACCTCAACAAAAGAATCCCTAAGCAGAACTACACTTCACTATACACAAGCCACTTACAAAAATATCATTGAAAAAAATCTTTCATCTGTAAAAAAACGGAAACAAGCCATACTAATGGAAGTAGAAAAGTTAAGCAGAAGCATGCCAGAAGCAGATAAGCTCGCGTTTACTCAGCTAGTAAAGGAGCACGAGCGCATAATAAACAAAGTATGTAGGGTTTACACGCGTAATGAATCCGACAGGCAGGATCTTTTTCAGGAGATTCTGTACCAGCTTTGGCGAAGCTTTGGAAACTTTAGGGGCGAATCTAAGCCATCGACTTTTATATATAAGGTGGCACTAAACACTGCGTGTACGCAGCTTAGGAACGATGACCGTAGGCAGCGCAACATGGCTCAATACCAAAAGGAGGATAACGCTCCCGATGGCGAAAACACCGATGAGCAGATACAGCGCCTACATTGGGCTATTTCGCAGCTTGACGATGCCGAGAAGGCAATAATCACCCTCTACCTAGAGAATCATAGCACAGAGGAGATTGCCGAAATTATTGGTATTAGCACATCTAATGCCGGAGTGAAAATCCACAGAATAAAGAAGAAACTTCAAACCATATACAGTCATGAGCAGTAATAACGAATTTGACAATCTGAGTGATGCTTGGGGAAAAATGGACTCCAGCACAAACGCAGATCTTGCTGTAATGATTGAGAAAACCCTTGCTAAAAGTAAGGAGCCAAATACCGTATTCACAAAGCTGAAAAGATCGTTCTGTTTTGAGATTATATCTGGTTTTATAATATCTCCACCGCTTATTGTATTTGCTCTTTACGATAGGAGCAGCCTTTTCGGCTCCGTTTTTCTTCTGTCCATTGGTGTACTTTTTCTTACGCTTGTATCATACTACCTAATTAAGTTCCAGAAAATTAGGAGCATCAACCTAATTGGAAGCGACCTTAAGGGAAGCCTAACCGAGCTTATTAATAAAACTGAACGGTTTATAGTTTTTTATCGCAACATAAATTTATACCTAGGTTTAATCCTTATTATCCCCTCCATGATATACGGATTCCAACTGGGAGCGGGAGATCCAAGTGCATTAAACAGCATAAACATAGCAAGCATTCACCCAATTACTTGGCTTTTTATCGCAATTTTTCTTGCAGGTTTTATTGTAGCCTACCTTTTCTTTATAAAGTTCTACGTTAAAAGGATGTATGGAAGGCACGTTGATAAGCTTAAAGCACAGCTTAGCCACTTAACGGACGAGGAGACCAATAACCCATAAAACCCTAAGTTTAGATAGCTTGGTTTAGCCAAGCACACCAAAAGAGAAAGGGGCTTACGCCCCTTTTTCTACAAACTCTTCTTTGCTAAATAAAAATCAACTTTTTCCACACTATTGTCGGCCATACGAGCCTCCATCTCCTCTAGCGTTTTTGGAGGAGGAACAATTACCTTCTCCCCTGGTTTCCAATCAAGTGGTAACGCCACTTTAAACTTATCGGCAGTTTGTAACGCCTTTAAAGCACGAAGTATCTCGTCCATGTTACGTCCCACATTTAATGGGTAGTACATTATTAGACGGATTTTTTTGTTTGGGTCGATAAAGAACACCGCACGTACAGCAGCCGTTTCGCTCTCGTTTGGTTGAAGCATCCCATAAAGTTTAGACACCTTCATGTCTAGGTCGGCAATGATTGGAAAGTCGAAGTAAACGCCCGTTTTCTCCTTAACGTTGGCCACCCATCCAAGGTGAGCATGAATGCTGTCGATACTAAGACCAAGCAGCTCCGCGTTTAGATCTGTAAACTCCTGCTTGCGAAGGGCAAAACCACTCATCTCGGTGGTGCAGACTGGCGTAAAATCGGCAGGATGGGAGAACATCACAATCCACTTGTCCTTGGCAAAGTCGGACATCTTAATATTCCCTTTGGTGGTTACAGCGCTAAAATCTGGGGCAATATCGCCAATACGAGGCATTACGGTAAATTCTTGTGTTTCCATGGTAATTCTGTTATTTAAAGTTTTTACTTATTCCTGATTACTTACCTAGATATGCAGAATACATCCATACAAGTTTCTCCTGCTCTCGAATATAGTCGCTCATTAGGGCATTGGTACCCTCATCGTTAGCATCTGCAGAAAGGTCAAGAATCTCACGTTGTAGAGTGATAATCACCTCAAAGGAGTCTAGAATATTCTGTAGAGCCACTTTCCCATCGGAGATATTGATGTTCTCCTTAATGCTAGAGCGCTTTAGGTAATCGGTGTAGCTGTGTAGCGGCGAGTGCGCAAGGGTAAGAATACGCTCGGCAACCTCGTCAATTTTAATCTGAAGGTCGGTGTAAAGCTCCTCGAACTTTAGGTGAAGTTCAAAAAACTTTTCGCCCTTTATGTTCCAGTGGTACCCACGGGCATTCATGTATAGCAACTGGTAGTTTGCAAGTAGGACATTTAACTTTTCGGCAAGTTGAGCCGATTTTTCAACGTTTAATCCAATTCGTGATGTGGTTTTCATATCTATAAAAGTTTAATGTTTGCAGTTTGATTTTTGAACAATACAAAGGTGGCTATCCCTGACATATTTATCAAACTGATATTTTGTATCACATCATTTACAAAATCTATTATATTTGTATTCCAAACACTTGCAAGAATAATAGTTGGGTTTCTGAACAAAAAAATAGGATAATAACCCAAAAAAACATCAGCAAAAAATGAATTTACAGCAGCTAGAATACATTATTGCCGTGGAAAATCACAGGCATTTTGCTAAAGCGGCCGAGGCGTGCTTTGTAACCCAGCCCACGCTAAGTACCATGATTCAAAAGTTGGAAGATGAGCTAGGGGTTCGCCTTTTTGACCGCAGCAAGCAGCCCGTTGTACCTACTCCCATTGGCGAGTGCATGATTGCTCAAGCCCGCCGCATACTTGCCGAAGCGGAAAAGCTAAAACAAATGGCCATGGAGGAGAAAGGGGTTATTGCCGGTACGCTTAGGTTGGGCATAATACCAACGCTTGCCCCCTACCTATTACCGCTATTTCTTAAAAGCTTTACCACAAAGTACCCAGGCGTTACGCTAAAGCTAACAGAGATGGTAACCGACCAAATTGTAGATGAGCTAAAGCGGGGCAAGATTGATGCGGGGCTACTAGTAACCCCCCTTTACGATAACTCGCTTAAAGAACGCCCTCTTTTTTACGAGGAGTTCTACGCCTATGTGGGAAAAGATGAGCAGATATTTAGCAAGGAGTACATTCTTCCTGGCGATATAAACCCCAATAGGCTCTGGCTTCTGGAAGAAGGACACTGTTTCCGCTCCCAAATACTAAAACTTTGTGAGCTGAAGAAAGAGAGCAGCACATCGAATTTTGAGTACGAGGCAGGAAGCATTGAAACGCTCATTAGACTGGTGGAGCAGAGCCAAGGAGTAACCGTAATACC
>DHVO01000131.1 GCA_002412705.1 Bacteroidales bacterium UBA5206
AGATGTTAGACGTTAGATTTTAGACAAACTGTAACTCGGAACCAGTCACCTGTAACAAGCAAAAAACACTTACTCATACTTAAGCCCATCAACAGGGTTGCGGGATGCGGCTCTATAGGTTATGCCAGAAATGGTTAGCAGTGCAATGGTTACAACAACAGCAGCAGCAACAATAAAGAGCCACCAGCTAAAGGTTGCCTGATAGGCAAAGGCTTGCTGCCAGCGCTTCACAACATAGTAGGCGGCTGGGGCGGCCAGCACAAAGGCTACTGCTACCCATTTCAGAATTCGGCCATTTAGCATTAGCACCATTTGAGCCGATGTGGCACCCAAGGTTTTGCGAATGGCAATTTCCTTCACTCTGCGCTTTGTTAGGAACGATATGGTTACAACCAAACCCAGCGAGGCAATTAGCAAACATAGTAGCGAGAAGTAGCGTAGGAAGTTGCGCGTTTGCAACTCGTTGCGATACACCTGCGAGTAGGTATCATCAAGAAACTGGTAGCTAAGCGGAATGGTTGGGTTTACTTCCTTCCAAACGGTGCTTAGCGCCGCCAGCGCCTCCGCCTCATGCTGGGGAGCGTAGCGAATAAGGAACGTAGAGATAAACATGCGGCGCTGCACTATAAGCGTTGGCCGCTCCTGCTCGTACATTGAGGTGTACCCAATCCTATCCACAACACCAGCAATTGTCCCCCCGGGAATAATGCTTAGGTGCTGATGCTCCATATCAATACGTTGCCCCACTGCCTCGGCAACATTGCTAAATCCCATTAGTTCAGCAGCAGCCCTGTTAATCAAGAACCTATCGCTATAGGGTTCTGCAGGAACAAAATCGGGCGGAGCAACACCTGAGAATACGCGGTTAAGGGCAATCTGCTCCCAATCAAAAGTATAGGGGTAAACAGGGAGCATATTTCCCGCAGCCAGCGTCACATTGAAAAAGGAGAAAAAATCGGACTCAACGCAGAGAATATCAAGCCCCTCCTCTATCTGCTTACCATTGAGCTTAACCATAGACTTATCGCGAACAGCGCCAGCGGGAGGCTCCATTGCGGCCGTTACCCCTTCAATAAATGGATGGGCAAGCAAAGCCTCCTTAAGCCTATCAAAGTTCTGCACCACGGGCATTGTTTGGTTATCGAGAACAATTATCCCCTTTTGCCCGCTCCCAAGCTGTAGCCCTAGCACATGGCTTATTTGCTGCGATACCCCAAGCGTAACCGCCACAACAAATAGCGATAGCGCAATTTGCACCACTATAAACAACTGCATGGTGCGGCCAACTCCTCGTCGGCTTGCAGAGGTATCGCCACCCTGACTTAACCGCGCCAGCTGTGCGGTTGGCACCATAATCAGAGGAAGCAGCATCACCATAAAAAGCATCAATCCAAATCCCAACGTAACGGCAAAACCCAGCCACAACGGAATAGAAAAGATGTGCTGCGATGTTAGCTCGCCAATATGATACGCGCTCCAGAAGCCTCCTATCAGAATAAGCACGCTCCACAGCAGGCACTGCCCCATATCCTCAGCAATAAGATTCCACTTGGTTGCGCCATTGGTGTGCTTAAGGGCGTAGTAATCCCTATTAACCAGCGATATTATTCTACTGCTATTCATTAGGTTGATTAGCGCAACCAACAAAATTAACCCCACTGCCGAAACCAGCATCACAAACGATTGGTAACTCCCATTAGGCTCCAGCTCACGCACCTTTGCGCTGTGCAGATGGATATCGGTTATGGGCTGCAAATCGACACCCTTAAGGTATGTTGAATCCCACCCCTGCGTTATAAGATACTCCTCAACCTTTTGCTCTACAGTTGAATCGGCTTCTGCTGAAGATAGAAGCAGGTAGGTATAGTAAAAGGCCTGTGTTCTAGGGTTTCGCTTTATCAGCATATCGGCATGCAGATGCGACTGCGCAGGATAGTCATCCATTACGGCGCTAACGGTAAGGTTAAGCGGCTCGTAGTAGTCGCGCGAGGTTATGCTTAGCGTTTTACCCAACGCCGCAGCCGTGCCAAATAGCTTCTTTGCCAGCGATTCCGATATCACCACCTCCGAGGGCTCATTAAGCAGTTGCTCACGCCCCTTCTGCTTAATATCAAAATCGAAAAGGGAAAAGAAGGTAGAGTCCACCTCAAAGCCATTATCCAGCAGGTACGAATCGTCGCCAACCTTCACAATTGCCTGACGGAGGCGCTGCAAACGTACTACCTCCTCAATTTCGGGCATTTGTGGCTTAGCATCATCAATCCAGTTGCCATAGACACGCGCATCGGGCAGCCCAGTGGTTGGGTTTAGCGTTAAACGGAATATCCTTTCGGCCTTGCCATGAAACCTATCGTAACTAACCTCCCTATGAATATAGGCGCTTAGCACCAGCAAACAGCCAAACGCAATGCTAAGTGCCACTATTGCGGTGACCTTTAGTCCTAGGCTTTTTTTGAATCGACGTAGTAGCATTACTGGAGAGTTAAAGGTTAAAAGTTAAATGTTAAAGGATTGAAAAGGTGAAAAGGTGAAACGTGAAACGTGAAAAGATAAAAGTGAAACAGCTTGTCTCGCCCTCAGGCGAGATTAAAGGTTAAAAGACAATGAGCTTGTTTCGCCCTTAGGCGAGATTAAAGGCTTAAGATTCTCTGCACCTCTGTGTTTTACCAAACACTAAACACTAAACACCAAATACTAATCACTAATCTCCAATATAAGAAATAAGAATCGTGCCACTACGCATATATCACTATATGTCTGAACATTACAAATACAGAAGGCCATTAAAACGGTAAAAAGATGTAAAAAAATCACCCACTCATGTGTAAAATATTTTGACAACCAATTGGGCTAATGAGGATTATTTCGGTACTTCACACCCAACAACAGGAACTAAAAATGAGCAACCCCATTAAGCCCGGAAGCATACTTATTGTTGATGATAATCGCAATGTGCTTACAGCGCTGCAAATGCTGTTACAGGATGAGTTTGAGCATATTGAAACAACCTCAATCCCCAACACAATACCCCAAGTAATTAAGCAAGGGCACATTAGCTGCGTACTGCTTGACATGAACTACACCGCGGGGCAGCAAAGTGGCAAGGAAGGGCTTACGTGGCTGCAGCGCATAAAGGAGATGTCGCCCACCACATCGGTGGTGCTACTCACTGCATTTGGCGATGTTAACCTAGCCGTTGAAGCCCTAAAAATGGGAGCTACCGATTTTGTGCTTAAACCCTGGGATAACAGTAAGCTAATAGCCACGCTATGGGCAGCGGTGCAGCTAAGCCAATCGCAAAGCCAAGTGCAGCACCTTACGCAAAGCCGGCAAACACTTAGCGAGTCAATTACCTCAAAGAGTAGCATAGTAACGGGTACATCGGCCACCTTTGCTCACGTATTGGAACTTGTAAGCAAGGTAGCACCTACCAGTGCAAACGTGCTTATTACTGGTGAGAATGGAACGGGGAAAGAGGTGATTGCCCGCGAAATACATAGACTATCGGCCCGAGCTAACATGCCCATGATTCCTGTTGATATGGGTGCCATACCCGAAACGCTATTTGAGAGCGAGCTCTTTGGCCACTGCAAGGGTGCCTTTACCGATGCGCGCACCGACCGTATGGGAAAATTTGAAGCGGCCAATGGAGGAACGCTCTTTCTTGATGAGATTGGAAACCTACCCCTATCGCTACAACCCAAGCTACTATCGGCTATTCAGAATAGGGTGATTACCCGATTGGGCTCTAACAAGCCCATTCCTGTTGATGTGCGACTTATTACGGCCACCAACAGCAACCTCTCGCAGCTGGTTGAGCAGGGTGCCTTCCGCGAGGACCTATTCTTTAGGCTAAACACCATTCAGATTGAGGCGCCCCCTCTACGTGAGCGAGCGGAGGATATCCCAGTGCTTGCAGCTCATTTTGCGGAACTTTATGCCCAGCGATATGGCAAACCCTGCTCCTCAATTACCGATAAGGCACTTACAAAGCTAAGCAAATACCATTGGCCAGGTAATATCCGCGAGCTACAGCACACAGTTGAGAGAGCCGTAATACTATGCGATAGCAAGCACCTAACCCCCGAGAACTTTATTGTTCAGCCACAAAAGAGCGATTGTAGCAAGGTACTCCCCGAAACCCTTGACGAGATGGAACGGCTAATGATAACCCAAGCCATTGAGCGCCATAAGGGAAACTACTCAGCCGCCGCAACGCAGCTGGGCATAACTAGGCAAACGCTATATAATAAGATGAAGAGGTATGGGCTGTAGGCGTGTGCTAAGGAGTAACAACCTCCTTAATGTCAACACGCTTAAACTCCAGCCCTCCTTTTGAGTTGGGCTTAAACTCAAGTGAGACATCTATGCTTTTCTTATCGGCGCGAGTAAGCAGTTTACCGCTTAGAACAATATTATCTACCAGTTCCCAAGGAATTTGCTTTTTGTAATCGGCAGCCTCCTCAAAACGAGCAAAGTCGAAATACGCCTGTGCTTCGGGGCTCATCTTCTTTTTCTTCATCAGCACAAGGTTTGATACAAAAAGAGCAGGCTTTTTAGGCGGATTGTGCAGTTCCCAGCAGGTTCCAGATTTTAGTAGGATACAAACAGTCCATGTTGTATCAATGCGCTTATCCATGCCATGGGGTAAAAGATAATTGGGTTCCTTCTCCAAGAACTGATTCATGGAACGTAGTATGGATTGCTCTATGGCCAAGCTGTAGTTGTAAGCAGAGGTATCAGAATGCTCTCTTTTTGGGGTATCCACATTATCCTGAGCACTCACAAATTGAGCTGAGCCTAAAAGCATTATAACAACAAATAGGCGAGCAAACATCATCATCCCTTTATCTATATATTTCATCATCAACAATTTTCCCCAACAGAATGGGCGTTAGAAAAATCAACTAGTACAACTATCGTGCAAAAAACTCCACTATATATAGTTGCACTTGAGTGCTTCTAATGTAAGATTTTTTGGTGGAAAATTGAGTTTTGAATAAATGAGTCTGATGCCTTAGAGTTTTCCTTTTTGCTAATGGAGCAAATTTACAGCATCACTTACGCTGAAAAAACAGAATGGCATAGTAACGAAATTTCCAGAACAGGCTACACCCCATCAATAAAGGTAACCTCACCTGTATCGATATTATAAATACCTCCCACAATAAGGATTTTGCCCTGCTGCTCCAAATCTACAAGAACTGGGCTTTGTGCCCTAACCTGCGAAATGGTTAGCATAACATTCTGTATGCTAACCCTATTAACAAATTCCATGTTACTGCCAGTTCTATCGTCAACAATGGTGACTTCACGGAGTATTGCTGGTTCAATTTTTTTGGTTATGCCTGCAATATGACCCAGCATAATGCTATTACATGCGCCTATTATGGCTCCGCACTTTGTATGCCCCAGCACAACAACAACCTTTGAGTTTGCTATGCTACAGGCATACTCCATGCTGCCAAGTATATCGTTATTTAGTATGTTTCCGGCAATTCTGATGCTGAATATATCGCCCAAACCCTGGTCGAAAATGAGCTCAGCCGATGTGCGAGAATCAATGCAGCTAAGGATTGTGGCAAAGGGGAACTGGCCTTCCGAAGTGGCGTTTACCTGCTTCAGAAGATTGCGCTGGGCTTTTAGGTTGCCTAAAAACCTCAGGTTTCCCTCCTTTAGATACTGCAATGCCAGCTGAGGGGTTATCTTATCCTGACTCTCCTTTGTGTGTGTCCACATTACTCTTTATCGGCGTTTGGCTGGTACTGATATGCCGCTTTGCGCATTCTATCCATAATGGCAACGCCCAAGCCCTTTATTTCAACAGGCTTAATGAATATCTGCGTTACGCTATCGTTCTCCTCCATTGCGTGGAGCGATGAGAATAGGTTTGCAGCAACCTCTACTAGGCTTCCTGTTTGCGATGTGTACATTACGCAGCTAGCTTCTAGGGTAGTTGCCTCGTTGCTATGTAGAATTAAGCCCGAGTGCTCTGGTAGCTGCTCCTCGGCACCTGAAAGAATGTACAAAGGCTTCTTGGGCGAGTAGTGGCTTTTTAGCAGTCCGGGTGAAACCAGCTTTTGCGGTGTTGAGTAGTCGAACTCAAAAACACCGGGCAAAGCCTTCTCAATATCCTCAATGGTTATAAAACCTGGCCTAAGCAGCTGGCAAACGTTGCCCTCTACTGCTACAATGGTTGACTCAATACCAACGGTGGTAAAGCCGCCATCGAGAATGTAATCGATATTGGGTAGCTGCTTGCGCACGTGCTTTGCCGATACTGGGCTAAGCTGACCAAACTTATTGGCGCTTGGCGCAGCAATTGGGCATTTGGCAGCCCTTATTAGCTGTAGTGCCACCTCGTTATTGGGCATACGAATACCCACTGTTTCCAGCCCCGATGTTACAATATCGGGAACCAGCTTGCTTTTTGGGAGGACAATGGTTAGTGGTCCAGGCCAAAACTTTTGGGCAAGCATAAAAACGCTCTGCGGAACGTTATCCGACAGCACGTTTAAATCGTCAAACGAGGCAATGTGTACAATTAAAGGATCGAACGAAGGACGTTCCTTTGCCTCGAAAATTTTTGCAACAGCAATAGGGTTAAGAGCATTTGCTCCTAACCCGTATACTGTTTCTGTAGGAAAAGCAACTAAACCGCCATTGTTAATGACTGCCGCTGCTTCTTGAATCTGTTTATCCATTAGCTATTACCATTCAAATTGCTATCAGCCTCCTCAATCTCACGCCTCTTCTTCTCTTGAAACGCGCTAATTTTTGCTTGCAAATCGGGATTTGATAGACCTATAATTTTTGCTGCTGCAAGTGCAGCATTCTCTGGGCTTAATATGGTTAAAGGAGCAACCCCAGATGGCATGCGAACGCTTGAGAAAATATCGGCACCGCCAAACTTATCGCTGTATGGAGGGCAAGCAATAACTGGGCAGAAGGTTTGCGCATCGGTAAAGCCGCTAAGCGCGTTGCTCATGCCAGCAATGGTGATAAACACAACGTTCTGCTTCTCGTACTCCTTAATTAAATCGTAGCATTTTAAAGGCACTTTATGAGCAGATGCGATACGGGTAACGCTTTCAACGCCAAAAGTATCAAGCACCTTTACAATCTGGTTTGCCCAATCCAAGTCAGCCTTGGATCCCATAATGATTACTACTTTACTCATGTTTTTCGTTTTTTACAGTTGATAAAATAAAATGACTTGCATCCAGGATATTCCCAAGAACGGTCTCATCACCCTTTAGCTCCTCTCTGTGCTTTTGCCCATGACCGCTAAGCAGGTAAACTGATTTTACGCCTGCATTACGGCCAAACTCCACATCGGAAGGGTGATCGCCAACCATAAACGACTGCGACAAATCGATATCAAAAAGGCTTGCCGCTTTGTTTATAAAGTACGGACTGGGCTTTTTACAGCTACAACCATCCTCAGTATTGTGCGGACAATAGTAGGTTTGCTCAATCGTTACCCCTTGATTACGCAAGTGCTCCTCAATAAAGGCGTTAACGCGCTCAACCTCATCAACGGTAACATTCCCTTTGGCAATACCCGACTGATTGGTTACAATGAACAGCCTAAAGTGGGGCTGTAGCATTTTTAGCGCCTCAACGGTGAAGGGAAAGAACAGAACCTGCGATGGATTGCTAATAAAACCAACATCCTCAACCAGCGTTCCGTCTCTATCCAAAAATATTGCAGCACTCTTAGCCATCTCTCAACTATTGCACAAAAGTAATGATCAACCCAATAACTATAATCGTCCTATATCAAAAGTTAAAAATTTGGTGGCGATTGCACCCAAATTACCTCACTCTCGTCATCGCTAGCATTCTGCACGGCATGCTGATGCTTTGCGTTAAAATATATGCTATCGCCCTGCTTAAGCAGGAATTGCTTATCCTTAAGATTAAACCTCACCTCACCAGCCAGTACATGGCAAAACACCTGTCCGTAAGTACTAGTGAATAGACCTTCCATATTGGCACCCTTGGCAAAGCGTACCATAAAGGTGTCCATCTGCTTGTTAGCGTCGTGGTTAGACATGGAGTAGATTGCCGTTCCGGCACTATTCTGGTTAACAAAACGCAGCTCGGCCCGTTGCACAACTGGGTTACCAGCCAGCGACTCGTTTTCGCCAACCAGCTCACCAATGGT
>DHVO01000101.1 GCA_002412705.1 Bacteroidales bacterium UBA5206
CCATTCTTGTTAGACTTTCCTGCCAAGCAAACGATTTTACCATTGCGATCGTATATTTTGAATCGGCCCTTACCTAAATGGTGAAATAAAAATCGCTGAGCTTTAGCATTGTTCTTCTCCCAAACACCAACGTTTGTTCCATCCTTAGTTTTGCCTCCCGCAACATCAACTCTAGAATTTGGCGAGCTTGTAACGTGAATTTCATAGTAGCCTTTTTCGGAGCTCTCTACCAAGGTGTAATACCTATCATCACTACCATCGAATTCCCATACCTGTATGTTTGCTCCCTTTTCTATTAACTTTGGATGACCAGGTATATCCCAAAATCCGCCAAGGTCTTTGCCTTTATTCATTGCCGATTGTATTGTGAACCGTTGACCCGTTTTCATCACTGACGGTGTGGGCTGTGCATGTCCAGTTAATGCTGAAATGACTAATGTTAATCCAATTAACAGTTTAGTTGTTTTCATAAAGGAAATTGTTTGTTAAACATTAATTTTTTTTTCTCTGATTGGTTTGTTGCATCCTAGTTGTTGTTTTGAAATGAAAAACGTTTTATTTTATTGGAATTAAAAGTGAGTCAATGAGATAGGTTTTGTTTTTAGTGTTGTGGAATAAGGTTTCCTGCGTTCTATTCCCCTCTTGCGAGCGATTAGTTTGGACTAACTATAGGTAGGTGTAATGCTACTCTTGTGAGTTGAATTGTGCAACACGACCTAAATTGAGATGTGGACAGCCTTTTGAATCTTTGATTAGGTTATAAAATGCAAGAGGCTGTCTAGAAAACTAGACAGCCTCCTACATTATCTTTAAGCACAATTACTTCCTGAATGTAATTCTGCCGCAAAAAATCAAATCGTACTCTTCGTTAATTAGTTTCCAATAGTACAAACCATTACTAATAGAGGGAATGGCAATGCTATTACCCTTAGTTTCAATGGTAGTAATCTTTTCTCCTTTATTGTTAAAAATCTCAACAGTAAGGGCTGCTTGTAGTGGATTTTCCCATTTTAACGAGTCATTACCACTAATAGAAAAGTCTATAGGGGTAATAACTTCAATATCATCACCTCTATATGCCGCATCAGCAAAGTTATTGCATAGTTGCTCTAGCTGCTTGTTAGGTTGATATTGTGCCAGTATAACTTTGGTTGATGTTGCTGTAACATTCTTGGTTTGTAGTACTACGGAGTCTGTTTTATGCGGGCTTGTTCTGTTACTATCTATTCTAGTAGAAACAGTGTCAATTGTTTTTAGCGTGTTGTGGTTAATTGCAGTGGGGTTGTTCTGTAGTGTATTGGTTTGCTGGTTTTGTAATATATAGTAACCAAGCATTACAATGGCAACCGATGCTGCTGCTGAAGTTGAAATGTAAAGCCAAACTTTTTTGGGTTTAACTTTAGAGGTGGTATCTAGCTCAAAATCTTGAGCCAGCTCTGCAACCATACTTATTTCGTTGGCGCATAGTTCACATTGCTCAATGTGCTGAGAAAGGTGCTTAGGAAGCTTGTTGTAAGTTCCATTCACTAAGGCTTCGGCGCAAATTGCAACTTCTTGCTCCGTTAGGTGTTCTGTCTCCTTTAGCATAGTGAACCAATTAAAATTAGAATTAGCAGTATGGAACCCGTGTTGTACATACTAGCCGATTTCTCAGGGTAAAGCATTTCAAGAAGAATTGCTAAGCTCTCCTTGTCGTGCTGCGTAATCCCGTTGCCGTTAAGCCTTTTAATCAATGCGTTTACCTGGTTGGTGAACCATATTCTAACAGCATCTCCTCCAATGTTCTTTTGTTCCACCATATTAACAACCGATGCCAGAGTTGTAAAAATTTCCCCTTTCGATTTTTCGCCTAGAGTAGCGGTTAAAAACCTATACACTTCATGATGTTTATCCCCAGTGTATTCTTTAATATCGTCAATATCAAAAGGCAAGTCGAAGTAAAACTTAAGGAAGAGAATAGTTTTTGCCTTGTCCTCGTTAAACAGCTGGAATAAGAATTTTAGTCGCTTTGCTTCTTGCTTAAACACCAGCTGCTTCTCTATTTCAAAGGGATTTTTGCTGCTGCTTTCCCTTTCAAAAATGGGTTCTTCATTTACAACCTGATTCCATTGCTTCCCCTCTTTCCTTATAACTTCGCAGCACATTCTATTTATAACTGCAATGTAGTATGTTGTAAGCTTGGATTTGCCCTCGAAAGCGCTTTCTATCTTCTCCCTTTGGTTAAAGAACTTTTCCACTACCGACATTACTACATCCTCGAGTTCTCTTTTGGGAATCGCTCGTTTCTGTACATACCTATTTACTACTCCCTTTATAAGAGAGAGTAGCTGCTCATCGGATATCGCTTCTATATATTGGTTGCTTGGTGGATTCATTTTTGAAAAAAAGCAGTAGCAAATATCACATTTTAGTTGATAAAAGTAAAGGGCTGGACAGGGCTTGTCAAAAAAAATGTTGTTTAGGTGTAATTATTTTTGTGCTTTGCCCTAATGTTGGTTACTTCAATAAACTATCTGCTAAATCTTTTTTATGCATTACTCTTTAATGACTTTGCTGAAACGCTTTTTTTGTGTCTGC
>DHVO01000204.1 GCA_002412705.1 Bacteroidales bacterium UBA5206
TTACTGATTGCGATTTAAATGGCACTGTATTTTACATGTCGAACCTAGAAGGTACCGATTTTAGATCTGCCTTAAATTACTCCTTGGATCCAGTTTTGAACAAAGTAAAAAAGGCAAAGTTCTCTATGGCGGGGCTTCCCGGATTACTTAGTAAGTTTGACATAGAGGTGGAGTAGGAGGACTTAGCAGCCCTCCTTTTTTCTTTCTCACCTTATAGTATTCGTGCTAGTTCTGTTAGTAAATCCTTCGATTCGTAGGGTTTAGATATGAACGCAGCTCCTCCTGATCTAATAGCCTTTTCTTTTTCTTCTCCGGTATAAAATGCTGTATGTATAATTATTGGAACAGATGGATTCTGTTGCTTAAGGATTTTACTAGCTTCAAAGCCATCCATATCACCAGGAAGTTGTATGTCCATCAATACCGCATGGAGTTCATTTTCTGCTGCAAATAGAATAGCATCCTTGGGATTATCAAAAGTAATAATCTTAATCTGGGTTGACTGAAGAAATGTTTTAACCAGTTCAATGGTATTCTTATCATCTTCAACCACAAGAAGTGTTTTGTTGGACCAGTTTATCGTGTCGGGCAGAACCATCCCTTGTGCCGATTTTACCGATAGATATTGATTGTAGTGCTTATTGCTAAGCGGTAAGCTGAGGTAGAATGTAGCACCTTTATTAAGTTCAGACTCTACCCATACTTGGCCATGCATAAGGCTTGCAAGTCCCTTACTAATAGCCAATCCAAGCCCTGTCCCGCCATACTTTTTTTCAGGTGAGTCCACTTGAATAAAACGTTCAAAAACATCCTTGTGGCGTTCTTTAGCAATTCCAATACCTGTGTCTTTTACATATATAACGGCTTTGTTGTCAATGGTAAAGGCTCCAACCTCAATATATCCACTTGATGTAAACTTGACAGCATTGTTTATGTAATTGATTATTATTTGTTTAGCCCGCTGCTGATCGGCAAACACCTCAATATTCGAATGGTTTTTTGCGAACCGCAACTCTACGCCTCTCTGAGCGAGAGAATCTATTTGTTTAGAGTATTGTAGGTTTAAGGTATCTAGGAAGTTTGCAACTGATATATTTTCACTGTTTAGTGAGATTTTGTTTGCTTCAAGTTTAGAGTAGTCTAGAATATCTCCAATGATATTCAAAAGGTCCCTTGAACAAGACTTGATAATACTTGTATAGGTTTCCAGTTTAGGATCGTTGGGAACGTGCTTAACTATTAACTCGGTAAAACCTACAATCCCATTTAACGGGGTTCTTATTTCGTGCGACATGTTTGCTAAAAACGAAGTTTTTAGTCGTTCCGATTCTTCCGCTTTATTTTTAAGAAACTCTAAGGCCTTTTTCTGTGCTATAAATGAGTTTATAAGCTGGCCTATTTCGGCAAATTCTTTTCCTTTCCCCTCAAGTTCCAGACTTATGCTTGGATTTTCCTCTTTAAGGGCTCGTTCCACCGTTTTTAGTGGAGTTAGTATCCACCGCTTGGTTGCAGTTAGAAGTATGATAAAGTATAACACCATTGCCGATATAAAAATGCTAATAAGAATAATTGAGAACTTTTTATATGTTGATAAAAAATGGAGTGGCTTGGCAATGTGTAAGTAGGTAGAAACCTCTCCGTTAAAGTCTAGTAGCGCTTTGCAGCAAGCAATTTCAACTGTTTTTGTGTTTAAGGGAGTGTGAGTTGAGTCGGGCGAAGTGTGAATTGTGGTATTTGTTATATTCTCAAGATTCGTTATGTACTCTTGGTCAATAATTTTTCCAATAAAAAAATAACCCTGAGGAGTTGTTTTTCTATCTGCATCGTTATTTGGATGTATTGTTGCTCCATGAATTTCTACAATGGTTGTATCTATTCTTATAAAGTAGTGAATAAATCTATTATTATATAGTTGGTGTAGCACTTGGGACGGTATCCTTATGCTGTCTAGTATAGGGGTAATAATTGGGCACGTTTTGTAAATTAGCTTTTCATTGGTATTAAAAACTAGAGCGATATCGGTTTTGTAGGTTTTGTTTATGGGAACAATATTCTCTTCGGCCCACGAGGTATCGTTAGTGTGGGTAAATTCAATCATCTCATCCCAAAAAGTATAATCAAAAGTAACCTGTTTAAGCCGTTTACTTTCTAGAGACATAATAAGATCAATACTGCTCTCTAGCTGTTCCTGGTTTGACTGGATGAAAATTCGTTTCTTTTGGCTGTTTACAATAAAAGTTGCCAAGGAAACAATAATAACAGAAACAAAGACTAATAGCAACGACCGTGTAATTAAATGCTGAAGGTAGAACTGGCGTTTTCTCATTTTGGTGTAACTAAGAGTTAATAATAGAGCACTTGCTCTTGCCATTTTAACAGCATTTGATGGGATAAAGGTAAATATGAAACATAAGGGCAACTTCCAACTTCACAATTCAACAACTCTCCCTCAAATTAGCCATCATAAGCAAAAGGATAGCATTTGCTTAATAAACTCTATTACGCAAGTATTTATTTCAGGTTATCCCCAAAAATAGGTATATTCTCCTAAATATCCTTTTGATACAACATTGGCGATGGTTAATGTACTGGTATATAGGCGTATGGTGTGTTGGTGATAAAAATCATTGAAGTGAAAAAAACAGTTTAAAAGCTGCTTCTAGTTTTGTGTGGTGACAATTGAAGTAGGCGACAAAGGGTAGTGTGTGGCAGGAAGGATCAAAACATCAGCACATCTATTTTCTTTGAATCGGTCTTAATCAGCTACCTGCGATGCCTTAGTGCTCTTTTTAGTTTTAGAGTTCTTACCAATCTTTTTCTCCCCATGTTTTCAAGTATTTCAAAGGCAACATTCTCAATGTCTTTTTGTCGGCCTGAAATGGGACTCTCAGATTTCCTTATGTTTAGATAAGTTTTTATATATGAGAATTTTGATGCACTGGCTAGGTATTCCTTTTTATGCTTAGGGTAAATATCTTTAAGTTCAACGGCATTTTTTAGCAGGAGTTTGTTTGCCAGCTCTCCGTAGGTGGAATATATTGGCACAAAATAGATAATGTTTTTTAGCCATCTAAAGGCAGCGTCGTTTGGTAGATATTTCTCCTGAATGTAGAATAGTTCCTCGTTAACCAACCCAAGATGATCCAAGGCGTTTATCATGCTTTGCTTTTTTCTGCACTTCCTTCGTTGCTGCCGTCTAACGATTTTTCTGTACGCATCAACGCATTTAGACATGGTGTTAAACTGAATCTGCTTTTTGTTGTAATAGAGGCCAACTATTGCACAAATAATAGTTATAGGTATAACTATTTCGGCTATTAGCGCTATTCTCTGGAGTAGGGTTGTTTCTACTGGCATTATTGTTTGCTATTGGTTTAGATGGCGCCCTATTTCTTTAGCTCAAATCGGTTGGTTTTGCTACTGTACTCAAGTTTATGAATATCCCACTTTCCGTATGCGGCATCAACCTCTAGTTTTTGGGCAATAATCATTTGAGTGCCATTGGTTCGGAGATTAATCATTCCGTACCGTGTTAGGTTGGAGTTAACGTGCTTGTTAAGAGTAAGTAATCGGGTTTTAAGTTTTACTAGATCTTCCTGTGGTGCGTTATTTTTCTCTTGCTCTTTAATTTTTATTTGGAGGCTAGCGATTTCCGTAAGCATACTATTTAGTTCAAATAGTTTTTTACGGGTTATCTCTTTGTTTGATCTGGCTAGTTCTGTTGAGAATAGTAGTGGTTTATCTCCGTATCCACATTTGCCAAACGAGCCTAGGGCATCGGGTCTGGGGTGAGCAAAGCTCTCGTCGTCGCCACTTGATATAACCGTGGCTAATGCATTAATTCGTTGCAGTAGGGGGTAGTGAAAGTGCTGGCTCCCGTGATGGCAGGCCTTTGCCACATCTACCTGAAGCTTGTGTGGTGTTGCGTTGTAGTGGGTGCAGAGTGTTTTGCCAAACTCCTCGTTGATATCACCTCCAAGTAAAATTTTAGCTTCTCCATATTTTATGATGAGCACAATGGAGTGCCCGTTTTTGTCTTTGCCTGTATTGTTGATGGTTTTTAGTGCGGGTTTACCGCTTATCTCTTCAAGTAAAGGTGATAAAACCTCAATAGTAAACGGTTTGTTGTTTATCTTATAATTGGTGTTGTAGTTACCAAGGAACTTGCACTTGTTAGATAGCATGGAAAATATAACCTGAGGGCTATACTTTAGCGATTTGTAAAGTGTTTTGGGGTACAGAGAGCCTTTCCCTTTTCTCTTGTTCGGATTGGAGATAATGTCAATCATTTGAGCGTGATTCTCAACCACGCTGGTAATATAGCCATTGGTTACATGCCCAAAGGGATGGCTTTCACCCGGGCGTTCCACAACCCCATTATGGTAAAGGGTTTCTATTTTTATGTGGCAATTACTAAAGATACTATCAAATCCGCCATAGTGATCTTTGTCGGAATGGCTTACGATGGCGGTGATTGGAATCTGAGTTCCTTTTTTGTTATATAGGTTGAACCGCCAGTTAAGGTATCGGTTCATGTTATCGTACTCTCCGGCATCAATAAGAAAGTGCTTATCATTTGGTGTTACCACATGGCAGCCATCACCTTGACCAATATCAATAAAATTTACTTCGAGCACACGTTCTGTTTGTAGTTCGGCTATATTGGCCCAGCCCTTTTTATTTCTGCTTAACACATTCACTCTGCCATTCACTACCTCAAGGTTTAGAATGGTTATGTAATCGCCAAAAAGAAGGTGTTGTACCCACTTAGTTCCCGTTGGTTCTTGGTATATCTTTACTGAGGGGTAACCTGCAAAACAGTAATGGGTATTCTTTTTTGACTTTAGGTATTTTGTGGGCTCTAGTGTAGGCATGGCTTAACTTTTTGGATAGTTAAAAAGAGGCTTTGCTGCTGATTTAAAGGAGTTTCCTTGAGTTCTATGGGATGCAAAGCCTCTTTTGAAGTGAAGGGTGAGAGATAGGGAAAGTGTTAGGCTGTTGGGTTATTCCCCTTCGCCAATAGGTTCAGTGCTGGTGGAGAGGTTCATCCACTCAGGCTTATCGCTGTCTAATCTTGCAAATACCGGCTTTTCATTTCTTGCTATATCCACATAGCATCTTAGTTCGGTAAAGGGAACAAAAATGGCTCCTACATTACCAGCCCAGTTGCATACGGCATTGGGTGGGATAGGGCTGGAAGGGTGTAGCCCATAAATAATTAGTCGCTCCTTTTTTGCTCCATAGCAACAAAGGTACCCTTGAATTTTGATTGCTGTGTTTCCCCATGTTGCAGTTGATTTGTAACCTATTTGTAGCACGTAGGTTTTTACCTCAAATGTTTTGTTGGGCATGGTTGTCTCCGATTGGTTTTGCCTACTCTTTAGTTCGGATTTTCGGCTTTTTCCGTGTGACTAAGGCAGGGAATCAGAAAGAGGTGTGTGCTTAATGTGCTAATATACAAACAACTAATGTCGATAAAAATAGCCTTTTAGGGCTATGCGCTGCTACTGTTGGCAAAATTTTAAGTACTTAAGAATGGCTTCGGAACGGTTACTTGCTCCCAGTTTAGGATAAATCTTTTTGAGGTGATTCTTTACCGTAAAAATGCTAATTCCCAGTTCGCACGCTATCTCTTTGTAAAGAAGCCCTTGTGCAAGGAGCCGCATAATGTCTTTTTCTCGGGGCGACAATCCAAAGGGATTTAAACTATTTTGGTACGAGCTAAAATTTATGGCCTTCATATTATTTATACTAGCACCAATAGGTTGGTTCTGCTGCAAAAACCACTCAGACTTGCTTAGAGGATACTCAAGTGTTTTTGCGCTATCCATAGAGAGATGTATGCTTAGCTTGGCCTTTTTTATAGCATCTTGCTGAAGAAGGTTGTTAAACTGCTCCTTATTTACCGAAACCTTTACATTAAGAAGTATTTCCGAAGGGGAAGGTATATCTTCTTCGGGGATGATGTGTGTCGAAATCTCTTTTCTCCAGATTAAATCCTCCTCCATCTGCTTAAGAAAGAATTCTTTTAAGGATCTAGTTGCGCCCTCTTTTTGCATAATTGTAAGTAGAGATTTTATAGTGTTGGAGTAAAATTATACTTAATTGGAATAGTAGTCAAGTTGAATCACTATAAGGATCGTATTTCTACTTTTGCAGGAGTATAGGAACAGAAGGAGTAGCGTTTATAGATTTTGATTAGGTGAGAATATAATTATGAACCTATAGTATTTTTGTTTGAGATTTTTATAAAAAAATTGCTGATTAGTAAATATTTATATCTTTATATTGTTATTTGTTAACTCACCCTAAAATTAAATACTATGAAAAAGTTTTTTTTAATTATTACAATTGGATTGTTTATTACTTCTTGTGCGGTTCATAGCGGTTCCATGAGTTCATCTACTTTACCTGCAAATGCTCAATATGAGGATGTTGCCGTTGGTGTTTCTCAAACGTCATATATTCTTGGTATAGGGGGGCTATCGCAAGATGCTCTAGTTTATGGCGCAAAGCGTAACCTGTATGAGTGTCGTCCGTTAAAAGCAAACGAATCTTATATAAATTTTACGGTTGATAAAAAGGACTCTTACTTTCCATTTTACAAGAAGTCTGTTGTTACAGTTACCGCAGATGTCATTTCGTACAAAGAGAACCCTATAGATAATCCATTTACTGAAAATTATCTTAAAAAAATAGCAGGGAATAGTTTAAGTACAGACCTTTTTGCAGTTGGTGATACAGTGCTTAATACGAGCATGCAGAAAATGGTTGTATTATCCGTTGAAAGTAAAGATGTTGTAAAGGTGATGTATAAAACAACTAAGAATAAAATTAGAACTCGCAATGTAACCACTTCTAGTATCTATTCTAGGAAGGGTTCAATAAACAACTTAAAAGTAGGGGATCCCTATGTTTTTAATGAGAACAATAAAGCGGATTCCGAAGATCAGGTTGGCATAATAATGGGCTTAGGTATAAATAACCTGATGATAAAAAAGAATACAGGATCCATTTATGTAGAGAAATATAGGAGATAGAATTTCCCGATATACAAGAGGCTGTAGTTTTTACAGCCTTTTTTTATTTGTTCTTTTTTTACGGCTTCTTCTTAAATCCTTTATTACAGCTATGTACACTCTTATACTTATAAATGCTATTACAATAAATGCCACCCAGAAGAAACCAGGATGAAAGCCCTGTGCGCTGTTGTAGGGTTTCGCAAAGGTTGCTTTACTAGGGTTTAGTTGCAATAAAAGGATTTGGTACAGCATCAATACTTTCATATTACAAACTAGAAATTATGGTTACTCACTTATAGTGTAAACCCGTATTATGCGCTCGCTGCTAAAGAATGCATTAGCTTTTGCCTTAAAGGTCTCCATTTGTGATGATTTTAAATGCCTATCCAAATCCTCTCTTGTTTCCCAGCGCTCGAATAGCAAAAACTGGTTTGTTTCTTCTGTTAGCTGGTACAGTTCATACTCAATGCATCCCTTTTCTTGCCTAACACTGGGGGCAATCTCGTTAACCGCCTTCACGTAATCCTTTGCGTACTCTGGCTTTGGGGTTGATTTTACGGTAACTATTATCATGGTACTTTGTTTAGATTGTTACTATGGGGCTAAATTTATGAAAAGGATTTTGAAGTTAGCGTGTGCCTTTTAACTATTTGGGAAATATAGAAATGCGATGAAACTAATATAGATGCTTTTAATTAAAGATTCTACAACTGATACACGAATGTTTTGCAAATGAAAATAGTTCGACGGAGTGCCGAACTACTTTCTTTAATATTGAATGTGTTATTTTAATAGCTAAAATATATAATACTGTAAACCTGCATTTATTGAATAGTTAAAGAGTTTAGCTGTAAATACTGGATCGGATATTTTGTAGTGGTTATAATATATACCTGCATTTACTTGAAAACGAATTTTTTCTGACAAGTAATAATTGCAACTACTTAATAAATATGGATTTATGCGCTCTTGATCATTGAATGAATCCCCTATAAATTTACTGAATGCTATTCCCGACTGAGTTCTAATTGAGGTTCGTGTATTGGGAATATAATCGGCATAGATTTTTGCATTGGCAGTTATTTCTTTTTGATCAGTTAAACCATTGGTACTAGACATCTCTACCTTTTTGAAATTGAATGCCCCACTTATTTCCCATCCGCGTTGCCACTTGAGACCAATAACCTTTGTTGCGGAGTAAGATGCCATAAAACTTATACCGTAATATGTTATTTCCTCTCTTGTTCTTGATATAATGTCGTTTATATTGTCTCTTGTAAAATTGTTGGTATAGTTGAAAATAGGTGATACGCTAACTTCCCCAAGGGATCCTGTTTCCCAAGTTTGTGTTCTGGCATAGTTCCAGTTATCGCTAAGTAGGCCAAAGTATAGGCCGTCGGTTTGGGTCGTGAGGCCATTGGCAACTAAGAAAGAATCAATGGCAACAAACTCTTTTATACGCTTTATACGTGAGTCTATAACCCGTTTATTTAGTGTTGAGGTAATATAATCGGCAAAGGCAAAAACTTCTTCTTGAGTAAGGTTTCTTGATACTCGCCCTGCCTTTTGTAAGTCGTCAAGTATATAAATGGCAAGCCTTGCATCGGTAACATTTTCAACTCTACCAAATCCAACGCTTAGTGATAGTCGGTTAAATGTTTGGTATTGTGTATTCAACTTTTTAGAATAGTCTCCTTTTCCTGTGTTGTTCTGAGTTCTGTGCTGTGTGGTTATTCCAATCCCCCAAAAGAACTTATTTCTAACGTAAAATTTATTGTTTGTGCTATAATAAATACCTAGTGTCGAAAACTTGTTTGTAGAATCGATAGTACTGCTAAGTAGTTCCTGGGATCTGTTTAAGAACTGGAAGTTCCCTCCTAGAGATATGGATTGGTTTCCAATGTACTTTCGGGTTTGAATTGTTGAACTGTAATTTATTGTTCCATCTACCCTAGTTCTTGTTGAGAAGGATGATGATACGTCGTCGTTAGTCGAGTTTAAGTTATTACTCAAATCAAGTTGTGTACTCAGTGATTTATACTTGTAGTTAGAGAGTTTATACTTATTTAAATCAATGTTCTCATATTGAGCTTTTGAAATTATTGAAATCAGAGTAAAACTTGCAACAAGCATAAGTTTCGTTTTCATATGAATTTAATTTTGGTTTTGTTTAAAGGATGCTTAATTCAAAGGAAGTAACATTATTCTATTAATACAAAAGCTATTGTGGGAACAGGTATTTTGGATTCACAAACTGCTCTTAATTTGAGTTAAACATGCATTTATATCTTGAAGGCTTGTAATGGTTTAGAGGTGTTGAATGAAAAGCTTTGCTAAATTTGTTATGTTCTGCGGTACAATTTTATGATGATTAAATACTATTGGTCTTTTTTGTCGTTGGCCTTGGCTCTTACTTTAATTGGAGCTAATGGCTACTCTCAAAGGCGTTATACCATTCCTGAGATTATTTCGGAATCGAACGGATTGCCCCACAACGAAGTCCGTTGCATGTTAAAAGATTCCAAAGGATATCTATGGATAGGAACTCTATATGGTTTAGCAAAATACGATGGTGTTAGATTTTCTACATATCAGCACCAACCCGATGCTAATAGCATTGCAGGTGATGTAATTTCCACCATTTATGAGGATTCTAATAGCAATATTTTGGTTGGAGCCAATGGGTTGTCTATTCTAAATAGGGAAACTGGCAAATGGCGAAACTATTTGTACAATCCAAACGATTCTAATTCTATTAGCAATCCTGGGGTGCTTTCCATTATACAGGAGAGTGATAGCATATATTGGATTCTAGGTTATAGCGGAATAGATAGATTTAACATAAAAACAGGATCTTTCTCTAATGTTGTAAGATTAAATACTAGAGCTGTATCCTCTAAAATAGTGCAAGTGAATCCAGGCAAGGAACTTATTTATACCATAGCAACACGTGTTTATAAGTACAATCTAAAAAATAAAGAGGTAACAGAGGAGCCTGCTGAGGCAATTGGTGAAAATAATTTTCTAACGCAAATTGGGAACTATATATATAGCCTCACTGGTGATGGGCATTCAAAAACAGAGTTTGTATCGTATTCTCTCGACTTTAAGAAGAAGCACTCTCTGTGTCGGGTTAGAGGAAACAATAACTTATTATTTGCAAGTGGTAGGAGCATGTTTCTTCTGAGTGATAAAGATTTGTTACGCTTTAATGATAACGGGCAAATTATTGATACCATACGACTTAATTTTTCTGTGTCTGATTATTCCTTGTCCTCGGAGTTTCTATGCGGCTTAGCAGAGGATAATGGGACTGTATGGATAGGAACAGCAACTGGGTTGCTAAAAATTATTCCAAATTCTTCCTTCCACTTAATTGATGAGGGTTCGGGATTGCCAAATAGTTACATTCGTTCGTTAGCTATAGATTCCAAAGGCACTCTATGGATTGGAGTAAAACAAGGTGCTCTATACTACAGCACATTATTTGATGTGGCAAAGGGTGTTAGGACTGGGAGTATAAATAAAGAAAGTTTTCCAACTTCTAACGGAGAAGTCTTTGCAACAAACAAAATACTTGAGGTAATGGGGGAAAATCTCCTTCTTCTTACCAATAGTGAAATTTTCCTATATAGCATTCCAAATAAACAATTTGTTCATAGCTATAAATCTTTTGGTGGACAGTATTTTGCTGCAATAGACATTGATGAAGAGATTTTTATAGGTTCAATAGAACAGCCAGCCTTGCAAAAAATCAATGTAAAAAACGGAAGGTTGGTGCGGGATTCCCTTTTTCAGGTATCTAATACCCCCGATGCTATTTACTCTATGTACAAAGGTTCGGATAAGCAGATTTGGATTGGAGGAGAAGGGCTATTTAGGCTAAATTATTCAAAAAAAGGGAATAGAGGAGAGGTTGAAACAGTAATTCCCCCCTTAAGTACTGACAACCATACTAGCAATGCGGTTTGGAATATCACCGAAATTGATAGCTGCAGATTGCTTATTTGTACAACAACCAATGGAATATATGTTTACAATAAAAGTACAGAAGAGATATCCCACTTTACAAAGAATGATGGGCTTGCTTCAGATTTTACTTGTTCTGTAGAGCGTGATGCCAATGGGAGCTTCTGGTTGAGTACAAAAGAAGGTATCAGCTTTTTTGATACCGCTGATTATTCTTTTTCAAACTTCATCATTAAAAAAGGTTCGGTTAAATGTGATTTTAACTTTAAAAGTAGCGCCAAATGCGCCGATGGGAGTATTCTTTTTGGAAGCAAGCAGGGGATTATTCTTTTTAATCCTGCTGATATAAAGCCCGATACTTTAAGATACCCTCTTTTTGTAAATGAGTTTAAAGTATTTGATGATGTTGTTAGGCAGGAATTAACCAATTTGGATACTATAGTTGTGAATCACGACGAGAACTTCTTCTCATTCCAGTTTTCGCTGCTCGATTTTAGGAATAAGGAGGAGGTAAGCTATGAGTATCAGTTAATGGGATACGATAAGCATCCTAGGGCTGTTGGTGAGAGCGAAAATGTTGCCAGTTATACCGATGTACCTCCGGGTAAGTACCTTTTTTGGTTAAAGGCCTATAATTCTGGCAATGGGAGTATGCTGCGGGAGCTAAGCATTCTACTAGAGGTTACACCTGCCTTTTACCAAACTACCGCGTTTAAAATTATTCTTACCGCTTTGGCCATTATGATTCTGGCTCTAGCGGTTCTTTTAATAGTTAGAAGGCAGATGCTTCAAGGCAGGTTATATAAAATGGAGCTTGACCTTTTGCGGTCACAAATAAATCCCCACTTCATTTTTAATACTCTAACCTCAATACAGCAAACCATTTTAATGAATGATAAGATGGTTGCAGCCAATAACTTATCAAGGTTTGCCCGGCTAATGCGCATGTGTCTTGATTATTCTAGGCTAGATGTAATTTCGCTTGATAAAGCAATAGCATTTTATCGTACATACATATCGGTTGAGTCAGTTAACCTTGATGAGGAGATTCTTTTTACCGTTAGCATTGATGATTCAATTGATGCAGAAAGCGTGTACATATCGCCAATGCTAATTCAGCCGTTTATTGAGAACTCAATTATTCATGGATTATCGCCAAAGAACAAGGATATGCACATTGAGCTTTCAATTGAAAAAGAGGAACAATGGCTGTTATGTACAGTTACTGATAATGGGATTGGCAGGCAAAAAGCAGCACAGACCAGCAAAAGGAAGGCTAAAGGACATCAATCAATGGGAATAGAACTTTCAAAGCAACAAATACTGATGCAGTTACAGCGCGATGTTCTGGAAAAAGACTCAATTGTTATAACAGATTGTTTTGACTCATTGGGTACCCCAACAGGAACTTCCGTTAGCATTAGAGTTCCATTTAAGGTAAAGCAGTAGTTCGTTTATTACCCAATTAGGTGTTTAAGTAGTTCCTCCTTTTTGCTTTCCCCAACTTTTATTATCATTCCGTTAGACATCTCGAGGTAGCCACCGCGCCCTCGCTGATACCTTGCAATATGCTTAAGATTAATAAGGTACGATTTATGAACCCTTATAAACAGATGGTTTTTTAGCTGCTCTTCATAAATGGATAATCGCTTGGAAGTAACAACTTTGGAGCCGTTGAACAAATGAAATTCGGAGTAGCTAGAATCGGCTTCAATGCAAACAATATCATCCATTTTTAAAAAGATGAGGCCATCTAGTGTTGACACATAGATTCTATCATCAAGTTTTCCGTGTTCGGCTGCATCTACTATGCGAGAGCTGTGTTTAAGGCCAATTTGCTTCCTTGCTTTTGCAACGGCTTTTTTTAAATCCTCAGTATCGTAGGGCTTTAGAATGTAGTCAATGGCCGAATTCTTTATGGCTTGCAAAGAGTGCTCGCTGTAGGCGGTTGTTACTATAACTTCATAGTCATCCGGATTTGTTCTTTTCAGAATATCAAATCCAGATTCTTCTTGTAGGTTTATATCCAAAAAAACAAGGTTTGGTTTCTCTTTGAAGATGATATCAGCAGCTTCATCAACGGTCTTTGCAATACCTGCAATTGAAACATCGCAGAAAAGGTTTTTGATATACTCTTGTAATAGCTCTGCCGATTTTCTGTTATCCTCTATTATTATAGCCTTTAGCATCTTTCTTAAATGGGTTAAATCGGATACTAAAATAATATATTTTGCTAGTTATGGCTATTCTGCTGATACTTTTAGCCGTAATTAGTCGCATAGATTTTCATCCGTTTTATCTTCCCATAATCCGCTAAACCTCTTTAATCTTTGCTCTATACGTTTCTACTTTTTTATATCTTTGCCAGTTATCCGATAAAACGAAAATTTACAACAGATTATGGAAATTCCTGCAAAGTACAACCCCTCCGAGGTTGAGGATAAGTGGTACAAGTACTGGATGGACAACGGTTTTTTCCGTTCGGTACCCGACGAGCGCGAGCCTTACTGTATCGTAATTCCGCCGCCTAACGTTACTGGTGTGCTACATATGGGGCACATGCTAAACAACACTTTGCAGGATGTGTTGGTCCGCAGGGCACGTATGCTAGGCAAGAATGCTTGCTGGGTACCTGGTACCGACCACGCTTCCATTGCCACCGAGGCGAAGGTAGTGGCTAAGCTACGTGCAGAGGGTATCGATAAGAACTCGCTTACTCGCGATGAGTTCCTTGCTCATGCATGGGAATGGAAAGAGAAGCATGGTGGTATCATCCTTGAGCAACTTAAAAAGCTGGGTGCCTCATGCGATTGGGATCGTACCGCGTTTACCATGGACGAAGCCCTTTCTGCTAGCGTGCTAAAGGTTTTTGTTGATCTTTACAAGAAGGGTTACATCTACCGTGGTGTACGCATGGTTAACTGGGATCCGCAGGCTAAAACTGCCGTTTCCGATGAGGAGGTGCTATACCGCGAGGTACAGAGCAAGCTGTACTACTTAAAGTACTTTATTGATGGCGAGGATGGCTTTGTTACCATTGCCACCACCCGTCCCGAAACTATACTTGGCGATACCGCCGTTTGCGTTAACCCTAACGATCCTCGTTACACCAATCTTAAGGGCAAACGCCTTATTGTTCCGCTAATCAAGCGTAGCGTACCCGTTATTTTCGACGAGTATGTTGATGTTGAGTTTGGTACGGGAGCCCTAAAGGTAACCCCTGCTCACGATGTAAACGACTACATGCTAGGCGATAAGCACAACCTTGAGAGTATCGATATTTTTAACGATAATGGTACCATGAGCACTGCCGCCCAGCTATACGTTGGCATGGATAGGTTTGAGGTACGTAAGGTTATTGTTAAGGATCTGGATGCCGCCGGTAACCTTGCTAAGGTTGAGGATTACGTGAATAAGGTGGGCTACTCTGAGCGTACCGATGCGGTTATTGAGCCAAAGCTATCAATGCAGTGGTTCCTCCGTATGAAGGAGCTTGCCGAGCCTGCCCTTAAAGCAGTTGTTGAGGGCGATATTCAGCTTGTTCCGCCAAAGTTTGTTAACACCTACCGCCACTGGATGGAGAACGTAAAGGACTGGTGCCTTTCACGTCAGCTGTGGTGGGGGCACCGTATCCCTGCATGGTACCTACCAGAGGGAGGGTACGTTGTTGCCGAAACCGAAGAGGAGGTGCTACAGCTTGCCCGCGAGAAATCGGGTAATGCTAACCTAACCCTTGCCGATTTACGTCAGGATGAGGATGTGCTAGACACATGGTTCAGCTCATGGCTGTGGCCAATATCTGTGTTCGATGGCATTCGTAAGCCCGATAACGAGGATATTAACTATTACTACCCAACCAACGATTTGGTTACTGCTCCCGAAATCCTATTCTTCTGGGTTGCACGTATGATTATTGCTGGTTACGAGTATCGTGGTGCAAAACCATTTGGTAACGTTTACCTAACAGGTATTGTACGCGATATGCAGCGTCGCAAAATGAGCAAGTCGTTGGGTAATAGCCCCGATCCGCTTGACCTAATTGCCAAGTACGGCGCCGATGGTGTGCGTGTTGGTATGCTACTTTGCTCTCCTGCAGGTAACGATGTGCTGTTTGAGGAGTCGCAAACGGAGCAGGGTCGTAACTTTAGCAATAAGATATGGAATGCCTTCCGCTTGGTTAAAGGGTGGGAAGTAAATGCCGATATTGAGCAACCTGTTTCAGCAAAGGCCGCCATTGAGTGGTTCAATCACCTTCTTAATAAGGAGATAGCCCAAATTGATGACGATTTTGATAAGTACCGCATCTCTGAGGCGCTGATGGCTGTTTACAAGCTATTCTGGGACGAGTTCTCATCGTGGTTCCTAGAGATGGTTAAGCCTGCATACCAGCAGCCTATTGATGCGACAACCTATGCAGCTGTCCTTGAGATTTTTGAGAAGATGCTTGCTTTGCTTCACCCATACATGCCCTTTATTACCGAGGAGCTATGGCAGCTTATCCGCGAGCGCGCACAGGGCGAGAGCCTAATGGTTAGCCCAATGCCAAAGGCTCAGGCTTTTGATGCGCAGCTTATTGAACGCTTTGAGCTAATGAAGGAGACCATTGCGGGTGTACGTACCATTCGTCAGGAGAAGAATATCCCTCAAAAGGATAAGCTAAAGCTATTTGTTAGCTCAGCCGAGTCGTTAGGCGAGAACGTGGAGAGCATCATTGTTAAGCTTGCCGGATTGGAACTGCTACAGTACACCACCGATAAGGTTGATGGAGCTGCTTCGTTTATGGTTCGCTCAACGGAGTTCTTTGTTCCTCTTGAAGGTTTTATTGATGTTGAGGAGGAGATAGCGAAGCTAAAAACCGAACTTGAGTACACCAAGGGCTTCCTAAACAGCGTAGCCAAAAAGTTAAGCAACGAGCGCTTTGTGAGTGGTGCTCCAGCCAATGTGGTTGATATGGAGCGCAAGAAACAGGCCGATGCCGAAGCTAAAATTCAGGTTATTGAGGAACGCTTGGCCGCACTAAGCAAGTAGATAAATAGGGTTATTCCTATATAATTTGCAAAGCCGCATTCAACGTAAAGTTGGGTGCGGCTTTTTTGCAAAATGGAGCAGATAACGTTAATCTTAATCAACTCTGTTTCTAAACATTCGTTTCACGCTTGCATTTCTTCTATAAGTTTCTGAGTTTTGAGAAATTTTCGCTTAATAGAAACTGTATATAAGCAGCTGTGATACTTTAGGATGTGTTCATAATGCGAGAATGGCATTTCCTTTAGGCGCAGTGGCTGTAACAAGAAAAATAGCTAACGGATGAAAGATTCTGAGATTCTAATGAACCCTAACGAGCTGGTTCGTTTCCTAAAAAAGCCTGCTGAGGCTTTTACAAAAGACGATATTATTCACTTCTGCCAAGAGAACGAGATTGAGATGATCAATTTTCGTTACGTTGCTGAGGATGGAAAAATCAAGACCCTAAACTTTGTAATTAGTTCAAAGGAGCATCTTGATAGCATTCTATCGTCTGGTGAACGTGTTGACGGAAGCAGTCTATTCTCCTTCATAGAGGCGGGTAGCAGCGACTTGTACGTAATTCCACGCTACCGCACTGCGTTCCTCGATCCTTTTGCCGATGTTCCTACCCTTAGCATTCTTTGCTCTTTCTACAACAGCGAGGGTAAGCCGCTAGAGAGCTCTCCAGAGTACATCTTGCGCAAGGCTAACGAGGAGTTCTCCATTAAAACGGGCTGCACCTTTAAGGCATTAGGTGAGCTTGAGTACTACGTAATTGGTGAGCGCGACGAGTTTTATCCTGGCATAGACCAAAAGGGTTACCACTCCAGCGAGCCATTTGCTAAGTATGAGAATATCCGCGTTGAGGCGCTTAGGCTAATTGCCCACGCTGGTGGCAAGGTTAAGTATGGTCACTCAGAGGTTGGGTGTTTTTCTCAGGGCGATTACTACTACGAGCAGCACGAGGTAGAGTTCCTTCCCATGCCTGTTGAGGAGGCCGTTGAGCAGATGATTCTTGCAAAATGGATTGTTCGTATGCTTGGTTTCCGCTATGGCGTTGAGATTAGCTTTGCTCCAAAAATTACCGTAGGTAAAGCAGGTAGCGGTATGCACTTCCACATGATGGTAGAAAAGGATGGCGTTAACCTTATGGTAGAGAATGGTAAGCTAAGTGACCTTGCGCGTAAGATGATTGCAGGTATCCTTGATGCTGCCGATGCGCTTACCGCATTTGGTAACACCATTCCTACATCATACCTACGTCTTGTGCCACACCAAGAAGCTCCAACCAATATTTGCTGGGGCGATAGGAACCGCTCTGTAGTGGTTCGCGTTCCTCTTGGATGGATTGGCGCCGACTATATGGTTCGCGATGCTAACCCAGCCGATTGCAACCTTAGCGTGTCGGGTCAATCTAAGCAAACCTTTGAGTTCCGCGTACCCGATGGCTCTGCAGATATCTACCTAACCGTTGCAGGCCTTGTAAAGGCATCAATGCATGGTATTAATATGCCAAATGCACTTGAGCGTGCTAAGGAGTTATACGTTGATGCTAACATCTTTAAACCTGAGTTTAAGGAGAAGCTAATGCAGCTTAAGCAGCTTCCTGCATCGTGCTGGGAATCGGCTGAGGCGCTTGAGGCTAAGCGTGGCATTTTCCAAGAGGGTGCAATTTTCCCCGATGGTTTAATTGACGCACGTATTAAGAAGCTAAAGGCGTTTAACGATAAGGGCCTTAGCGAGAAACTATACGGTAAGGACGAGGAGATTGCTAAACTGGTAAGCCAGTTTATTCATATTGCGTAAGCAGTACCAGATAAAAAAGAGGGTGTCCCAAAATTAAAGGGCACCCTCTTTTTATTTCTACTCCTACCTGAGCGAGTTTTCAAACATTCAATCTAGCAGAAGATAAATTACTTTTTAGTCAGCTTCTTTTTATTTTCTATCTCTACGGCGCCAACCGTTCAATAGTCCAAACGCCGTTTGTTAGGGTGTACTGAATGCGGT
>DHVO01000227.1 GCA_002412705.1 Bacteroidales bacterium UBA5206
TCTAAAAATGATATTTGAGAACATACTTGAGTTCATTAGTATTGTTCTTCTCCAGATAGAAACAACATCAATAGCAATTAGGAGTAAAGCAATACGGCTGTTTCCCTTCAATTACATGCGGTTAATCAAAAGACAGTTAGCCCTGTTCAAACCAATTTGTTAAGATGTAATTAGCTACCAGTTAATACTTTTAGGATACTCTTGTGCAAACAATAAACTGGAATATGAAAATAAGAGTAATTGTAGTTAGCCCGTTTAATTCTACCTATAGTAGCGGAATTGCCGAAGCGGAAATAATCAAAGGACTATCCGAAAAAGGAATTGAAATTGAGGTTATTCTATGTGAAAATTCGGGCTTTATTGAATACTTCAAAGAGATTGGGATAAAGGTTTACGAGAACTATCCTAAACATAAGTTAGATGCAAAGGCTACAAAGTTTATTCGGAATAGAATACTGGAAAGTAAAGCAAGTATTCTCTACTTGACTAGAGGAAAAGCCATTACAACTGGTATTGCTGCTGCAAAAGGGCTAAATATCAGGATTGTAACCTACATGGGCTCTAATAGTATACATTGGTTTGACCCAACATCTCTCCTAACACACTTAAATAAAAAAGTTGACAAAATTATTTGCAACAGCAAGGATATAGAGAAGCACATTAGAGCTCAGCATTTAGCTCCTAAGAATAAAACCATTACTATTTATAAAGGGTATAAAACCGATTGGTTTAGCAATATTAAACCAATTGACCTAGCCGAACTTGACATACCCAAAGATGCATTTGTGGTAGTTTGTCTTGCTAATGTTAGGCGCATAAAGGGGCTAACGTATTTAATAAAGGCTGCATCGCATATAAACAAGGAGCAGAATGTACACTTTGTTATTGCTGGACATGGAACAGATAAGACAAAGTATCAAAAATTACGAGAGACAAGTAAACTTAAGGACAATATCCACTTACTAGGCCATGTTGACGAAGCTGTAAGATTAATTGCTGCAGCCAGTGTATATGTGCAACCCTCCATTAAGGAAGGGCTAGGCAGAGCCATCCAAGAAGCAATGTGTTTAGGTATTCCTCAGATTGTTACCAATGCAGGTGGTTGCGTAGAACTTATTGACAAAGACAAAAGCGGCATTGTTGTCCCAAAGAAAAAGCCTAAAGCTATAGCTCAGGCAATAAGCGAGTTGCAAAACAATCCTGAGCTAAGAGAGTCTATGGGTACCGAAGCAAAGAAGCGAATTAGCAGTATATTTAATATTGATATCACAGTTAACAGAATGAATAAGCTCTTTGGTGATTTAATGAAGGAGATTGATTAAACGTTTTTGATAAATACCAAAAAAGGGCTGCCCGGTATAGCGGAACAGCCCTTTACAATAGATAGTGTGTGTGCTTGATTTATGCCTCAATGGAAAGATCCTTGAAACCTTTGCCCATAATTTCGTTACTATCCAGCGTATTGATAAAAGCCTGTGGGTCTATTTGCGCTATTCTGCTTAAAAGAATAGAATACTCTCTACGGGTAAGAATGGTGTAAATTACGGGTCGTTCAACCCCATTGTACATACCCTTGCCCGAGAAAATGGTTCCTCCCCTATTAAGATCTTTTAGGATGATTTCGCTAATCTCCTCGTGTTTCTCCGAGATAATCATAAGTGTTTTATGAACCTTTGCTCCCTCAATTACAAGGTCGATTACCTTACCCTCAATAAACACAATAATCCAGGAGTACATAGGTAAACGCCAGTCGCCAAAAGCCACAACAGTTGTTAGGGTTATGGTGCAGTCAACAATAATAACCAGCTGACCTAACGATATACGGGTGTACTTGTTAAGTATCATTGCAATGATATCGGAACCGCCAGAGGTAGCACGCGATTTAAAAATCATACCAATACCAATACCATAAACAATACCGCCAAAGATGGATGAAAGAAGCTGCTCCTGAAGAAGCGGGCGCATTGCCAAGGTAAATTGCTCCATTCCTGCTGCAGTAGAAATATCGATACTTGCAGCAAGTGCCTCTAGCTGTGCTAGCACCTCGGCCGACTCCAACAATGGGAAGTAGCCATAAGTGTGGTGGATAAGCCACATAAAGCTTGGAATGGAAAAGGTGCAAATAACGGTTTTAACACCAAATTTTGCCCCAAGAAAATAGATGCCCAGAAATAGCAGAGGAATATCCATAAATAGAGCTGCCACCTCAGTTCTCCACCCCCATAGGTTGTGAAAGACCATTGATAAGCCGTAGGTTCCTCCTGGCGCAAAGCCATATGGCTCTGCAAAAAGTACAGCGCCCAACGCAAACACAAAGCAACCACCAATTAGCCAAGCATAGGTGATAAAAAAATCTTTTGATAAGAATTTTTCTTTTGTTACGAATCCCATGATTTGTTTTCGGTTTGATTTTACGCGCGAAATTACAAACCTTAGCATGCTTAAACTGCCTACCGTTAGTGTTAAATAGCACTTTTAAGCCGTTCTATGGGTGCTTAATAGCAGATTACCTTTAGAGTTTTTAGCTTGTATTATTTTCCGATTAAACTATGCGATATTAATAGCCTCTACAATGGTTTTGGGACAAACGCTACGTAATAGCGCATTACTTATCTGAACTAAAATATTGCACATGCTATTTGGTTGGAATTAAAATCTATTTATATTTGCCTTCTCAACAAACAGAAATGACAAACAGACTTAACATATTTTGGTGGTGGCAAAGTGTAATCTCTCAAACCCGGGGGCATTAACCTTATTTGTACACCATTGTACCAAATAAAGCCGTAGGAACCCCCTACGGCTTTTGTTTTATATAACCTTTAACAAAAACGTGAATACCCATTTTCTGATATTAGCATGTGCATGGCGTTGGCGGGGGCTCCCCGCCACATATTAGTATTGCCCTACGTGGGCAATTGCGGGCAGTAGCCCGCAGAAAAGCAACAGATATAACGCATTGTGCACATTCTAAAAATCAGAAGAAATGGAAATTCTTACAAATACTACCCCAGTTGAAGTTGCAGCTAACGCTGAAATGCTAAAGTACAATGGCCATTACGGCGAATTTGGAGGAGCATACGTTCCGCCTGTACTACAGAAACCACTAGATAACCTTGCCAATTACTTTGATTCTGAGGTTCGCAAAGAGGCTTTTCAGAAAGAGTTTATTAACTACCTAAAAACCTTTGTGGGGCGCCCCTCGCCCCTATTCTTAGCAAAAAGGCTAAGCAATTATGTTGGCTCAACCATCTACCTTAAGCGCGAAGACCTTAATCACACAGGTTCTCATAAAATCAACAACACCATTGGGCAAATACTACTTGCTAAGCGCATGGGTGCCAAGGAGGTAATTGCCGAAACGGGTGCAGGACAGCACGGTGTGGCAACTGCTACTGCTGCAGCGTTACTTGGCATACCATGTAAGGTTTTTATGGGTAAAATTGATGCTGAACGCCAGGCGCTTAACGTTAGGCGCATGAGACTATTGGGTGCCGAAGTGATTACAACCACATTGGGAACGGCCACACTAAAGGATGCCGTTGATGCGGCTCTTGGCTACTACATAGAGAATCCTGAATCCTACTACCTGCTAGGCTCTCACGTTGGACCACACCCATACCCACGAATGGTTGGTTACTTCCAAAGTGTTATTGG
>DHVO01000102.1 GCA_002412705.1 Bacteroidales bacterium UBA5206
TCATCCTTTACCATCCAGTCTATGCTAAGTGCAGGATCGTTAAACTGTATGCCTCGTTCGGCACTAGGGTTGTAAAGGGAGTCGCACTTGTATTGGACTACGGCTGTTTCGCTTAAAACTGAGAATCCGTGGGCAAATCCGTGAGGAATAAATAGCTGCTTTTTGCTTTGCGAATTCAATAGAATGGAAAAGTGCTTTCCGTAAGTAGGACTGTTTAGCCTTAAGTCTAAAGCAACGTCTAGAATCTCACCCGCAATAACTCTTACTAGTTTAGATTGGGCAAATGGGGCAAGCTGATAGTGAAGTCCCCTGATTACCCCTTTTGAGGAGCAGGACTCATTATCCTGAACAAAAGATACGTTAATGCCTACTTCGGCAAATGCTTTTTGGTTAAAGGTTTCCATAAAGTACCCACGGGAGTCCTCAAAAACTTTTGGCTCTATGATGTAAAGCCCTTGAATTGGTGCTTCGGTTAGTTTCATGGCTATAAACGGTCCTCTTTTGAAATTCGTAATAGGTATTCTCCGTACTGGTTCTTTTTTAAGGGTTCGGCCAGTTTTATTAGCTGCTCCCTGCTGATGAATCCATTTTTGTAGGCAATCTCTTCTAAGCAGGCAATTTTAAGCCCTTGCCTATCCTCAATAGTCTGTATAAATATTGACGCTTGGAGTAAACTTTCGTGTGTTCCTGTGTCGAGCCAAGCCATTCCGCGCCCCAGTAATTTTACCTTCAGCCTATTCTCGGCAAGGTATAGCTTGTTTAAATCGGTAATCTCTAGTTCTCCTCTTGCCGAGGGCTTAAGGGATTTAGCCTTGCTAACCACGTCGTTGGAGTAAAAGTATAACCCTGTTACCGCATAGTTCGATTTTGGAATAGCGGGCTTTTCCTCAAGGCTGATAACCTTACCTGTGGAGTCGAACTCTGCAACGCCGTATCGTTGAGGGTCGTTTACGTAGTAGCCAAATACCAAAGCCCCATCTTGTAGCTTTGCCGATTCCTTTAGAATGCCACCCAAGCCGTGCCCATAGTAAATGTTGTCGCCCAGTACCAGACAAACACTGTCGTTGCCAATAAATTGCTCCCCAATAATAAAGGCCTGAGCCAATCCGTCGGGCGATGGTTGAATGGCGTATTCTATTTTAAGTCCAAGCTGGGAGCCATCCTCAAATAAATCTTGGTACAGATGAATATCTTTAGGTGTGCTTATTATTAGTATCTCCCTAATTCCCGCAAGCATTAAAACCGATAGGGGGTAGTAGATCATCGGCTTATCGTATATGGGTATAATTTGTTTAGAGATGCTTTTGGTAATGGGGTAGAGCCTAGTTCCTGCTCCCCCTGCAAGAATAATACCTTTCATAAGCTAACCTTTAATGTGGTTTTGAAAATAGGTTATTGTTTTTTGTAAGCCTTCATTTAGCTCAACGGTTGGTTTCCATCCATCTAAATGGGTTTGGGCTAGAGTAATATCTGGTTTACGTTGAGTAGGGTCATCTTTGGGCAAATCATGGTAAACCAGTTTGGAACGGCTTCCGGTAAGGGCAATGACTTTTTCGGCCAGTTCCTTTATGGTGAACTCAACAGGATTGCCTATGTTAATTGGCCCTGTAATGCTATTAGGTGTATCCATCATGCGAAGCATTCCATCAACAAGATCGGTAACATACATAAAGCTACGAGTTTGTGACCCATCGCCAAAAATGGTAATGTCTTCATTCTTTAGGGCCTGAACTATGAAGTTGGATACAACACGCCCATCGTTCTGGCTCATGCGTGGCCCATAGGTGTTAAAAATGCGTAGTATTTTGATGTTCACTCCATTTTGCTGGTGGTAGTTTACAAAAAGGGTTTCGGCGCAGCGCTTTCCCTCATCGTAGCACGATCTGGGGCCAATAGGGTTCACATTTCCCCAGTAGCTTTCTGGTTGTGGATGAACCTCAGGATCTCCGTAAACTTCGCTAGTTGATGCCTGTAAAACCTTTGCTTTTACACGTTTAGCCAACCCTAGCATATTTATGGCACCCATTACCGATGTTTTTACCGTTTTTATGGCATTAAACTGATACTGTACTGGCGATGCGGGGCAAGCAAGATTGTATATCTCATCAACTTCAGCAAAGTAAGGCATGGTAACATCGTGTCTTACAAGTTCAAAGTATCGATTGTCCATTAGGTGAATTATGTTCTGCTTGCTCCCTGTAAAAAAGTTATCAAGGCAAATCACCTCTTTCCCTTCATTAAGTAGCCTTTCGCACAAATGCGAACCCAAAAAGCCTGCTCCGCCTGTAACAAGTACACGTTTCATTTGGTTGATATGTGTTATGCTTATACTCTACGTTAACCTTCCCCTGTAATTAGTAGCCAACTTATTATGCAGAACGGATAGTTTTACTATTATACAACGGCTACCCATGCGCAATAGGCAAAAATAGCCTTTTTATATGAATGTACAGATTTTGGCTGAAATACATTAAATATTTTGCGCCTAAATGTTTTACCATTACAAGTTGAAATTTTTCTGCAAGCAAGAGTAAAAAGGCTATTGTGATACTTTGGTGATAAATAATGGCAGTTTTTTATAGCTTTTTTTCCTATAAATGATAAAGTTATGTATTTTTGCACTCTAGTTTTTTCTTACACATAATGTCTAACCCATTAATTTAGAGAGAATTTAATGGTAAATCACGAGGAAATGGCTTCTAATGAGCCAAGTGCAAAAGTAGAGGAGAAGAAAACCTCTGTTAATGCCCAAGTTGAAGCAGGCGTATCTGACTTTGATTGGGATGCATACGCTGAAGAGAGCGTATATTCATCTTCTGAACTTAAGAACTTCGAGGAGATGTATGACCAAACCCTTTCTACTATTGGCGACAGCGAAGTAGTTGAAGGTACTGTAATTGCGATGAACAAGCGCGAGGTAGTAATCAACATTGGGTTTAAGTCAGAAGGTGTAATAAGCCTAAACGAGTTCCGTTACAATCCAGACCTAAAGATTGGCGACACTGTTGAGGTTTATGTAGAGAACCAAGAGGACAAGAAGGGGCAGCTTGTTCTATCACACAAAAAAGCCCGTGCTCTTCGCTCATGGGATCGCGTTAACGCAGCCCTTGAGAAAGATGAAATTATTAAAGGTTACATTAAGTGCCGCACTAAGGGTGGTATGATTGTGGACGTATTTGGTATTGAAGCATTCTTACCAGGTTCACAAATTGATGTTAAACCTATTCGCGACTACGATATGTACGTTGGTAAAACCATGGAGTTCAAAGTGGTTAAAATCAACCAAGAGTACAAAAACGTGGTTGTATCTCACAAAGCTCTTATTGAGGCAGAGCTTGAGCAACAAAAGAAAGACATCATCGCTAAGCTTGAAAAAGGTCAGGTTCTTGAAGGAACCGTTAAGAATATCACCAGCTACGGTGTATTCATCGACCTTGGTGGCGTAGATGGTCTTATCCACATCACCGACCTATCATGGGGTCGTGTAACTCACCCAGAGGAAATCGTTCAGCTTGATCAGAAGCTTAACGTTGTTATCCTTGACTTTGATGATGCTAAGAAGCGTATTGCACTTGGTCTTAAACAGCTTACCTCTCATCCTTGGGATTCTCTTGACCAGAACCTTAAGGTTGGCGATGTAGTAAAAGGTAAAGTAGTGGTTCTTGCTGACTACGGTGCTTTTGTTGAGATTGCTCCTGGTGTAGAAGGTCTAATCCACGTTTCAGAAATGTCATGGAGCCAGCACCTACGCAGCGCACAAGAGTTCCTTAAAGTTGGCGATGTTGTAGAGGCTCAAATCCTAACCCTTGATCGCGAAGAGCGCAAAATGTCTCTAGGCATGAAGCAGCTTAAGGCAGATCCATGGGAGAAGATTGAAGAGAAGTACCCAGTTAGCTCTCGTCACAACGCAAAGGTTCGTAACTTCACAAACTTTGGCGTATTTGTAGAGATCGAAGAGGGTGTTGATGGCCTAATTCACATCTCTGACCTAAGCTGGACTAAGAAGATTAAGCACCCAGCTGAGTTCACCACAGTTGGAGCCGATATCGATGTTGTTGTTCTTGAAATCGACAAAGAGAATCGTCGCCTAAGCCTTGGTCACAAGCAGCTAGAGGAGAACCCATGGGATGTATTCGAAACCATTTTCTCTGTTGACTCTGTTCACGAAGGTACCATTATCGATATCTTTGACAAAGGCGCTGTTGTAGCTCTTCCTTACGGTGTTGAAGGCTTCGTTACTCCTAAACACCTTGTTAAAGAGGACGGATCTCAAGCTAAGGTTGAAGAGAAACTTGAGTTCAAGGTAATTGAATTCAACAAGGCCGCTAAGCGTATCATCCTTTCACACAGCAGAATATTTGAAGATGTAAAGAAGACAGAAGAGAAGGCTGATAAAAAAGCTAAGGCAACTGCAACTTCTAACACACAAAAAGCTGTTAAAAAGTTGAAAGCTAACTTAGAAAAGACTACCTTAGGGGATATTACTGATTTAGCTGCTCTAAAATCAGAACTCGAAGAGAATCAGCGTAAAGAGGATTCTGCTAGCGAGTAAACTGACTGGTAACTAAACTATAAAAATCACGATAGCGATGGAATTTAAAGTTAATAAGCTGGAAACATACACCCTTATCGAGGTATTAGAGGAAAAGCTCGACACTAACATTGCCCCTGTATTGAAATCGGAACTTGTTCTTGTTTCTGGCAATGGTGAGCGTAATATTGTGCTTGACCTCAGCAGCTGCCGCTATTGCGATTCTTCTGGTCTTAGTGCTATTTTAGTAGCTAATCGATTGAGTAAGAATGCTAACGGAACATTTGTGCTTACTGGCTTAACCGATGCTGTGGAACGATTAATTACAATTTCTCAGCTGGATACAGTTCTGAATATAGCCTATTCTCGCGAAGAGGCTGCCGAAATTATAAGTAAAGCAGAAAAGGAACGCCAAAAGTGATTTTTTCCGTAACTATTTTGGGTAGCGGTAGTGCGCTACCCACCTCAAAACGACTACCTTCCGCTCATGTGCTTAACGCACATGAGCGGTTGTTTTTAATAGACTGTGCAGAGGGCACCCAAATGCAGCTGCGCAAGCTAAAGCTTCGATTGTCCAAAATTGGGCATATCTTCATTTCCCACCTTCATGGCGATCATACCCTTGGCCTTTTTGGCCTTTTATCTACGTACAACTTGTTAGGACGCGAGTCTGAGCTTCATATATATGCGCACAAGGAGCTGGAGCCTATCCTTTGGACCAATGTTGATTTTTTTGTAGAGAAACTTAGGTATAAACTTGTTTTTCATGCGCTTAACCCTAGGGAGAAGGAGTGTGTTTATGAGGACGATAAACTTTATGTTGAGTCAATACCTCTTCGCCACAGAATTCCTGCATGTGGCTTTATCTTTAGGGAGAAAGAGTGTGGTCTTAACATTCGAAAGGAACTTATAGAGAAGTATGAACTGGGCTTAGCCGATATTGCCAGTATAAAAAATGGTGCCGATATGGTTACACCAAGTGGAGAGCTAATTCCAAATTCAGAGCTAACCTACCGGCCATTTAAAGCGCGCTCCTATGCCTATTGTAGCGATACCCTTTATAGCGCTACGGTAGCTAACTATGTAAAGGATGTTGATCTGCTTTACCACGAGGCAACTTTTGCCCACGACTTATTAGACCTAGCCCGCCAAACAGGGCATACTACAGCGCATCAGGCTGCTATAGTGGCCAGAGATGCTGGTGTAGGTAAGCTTATTATTGGCCATTTCTCATCAAGGTACAAGGACGTATCCGCTCTTTTAAATGAGGCAAAACGGGTGTTCCCAAACACTTTTGCGGCAAACGATGGCGATACGTATTCCATTCCCCGACAACGGTTGTAGATGCTTTCTAAGCATAGAAATACCAAACATTGAAATTTGTAGCGTATTGCTGCGCTTATATCCAAAAGAATACGAAAAATATACTACCTTTGTGCCCATTACTTACCATCGTTTTTTGTCATGCATCAGAAGATTCTAATTCTTGACTTCGGTTCACAGTACACACAGCTAATTGCTCGTAGAATCAGGGAACTCAACGTTTACTGCGAGATACATCCCTTCAATCACTACCCCCAACTCGATGACACTGTAAAAGGAGTAATTCTATCTGGAAGCCCTTTTTCTGTACGCGATAACAACTCTCCAAAACCCGATTTGTCTGGAATTAGAGGGAAGTACCCATTATTAGGGGTATGTTACGGAGCACAATATTTAGCTCAGACTAACGGTGGCGAAGTGATGCCCTCAAAAATTAGGGAATACGGAAGGGCTATGCTTGATGTTGTGGATACTTCCTGTCCTTTGTTTAAAAGCATTTCATCAAACTCACAAGTATGGATGTCGCATGGCGACACTATTGCATCTGTACCTAGTAACTTTAAAATTGCTGCTAGTACTGCCGATGTCCAAGTAGGAGCGTTTACCATTCTTGGTGAGACAACATATGGCATTCAGTTTCACCCAGAGGTTTATCACTCTACCGAGGGAACGCAAATGCTTAAAAACTTTGTTGTTGATATTTGTGGATGTAAGCAGGATTGGACTCCTGCCTCATTTGTTGAGGAAACAATTTCTGGCCTTCGCAAACAACTTGGTAACGATAAGGTAGTGCTTGGACTATCGGGTGGGGTTGACTCATCGGTGGCGGCACTTCTTCTGCATAAGGCTATTGGTGCCAATCTTACTTGTATATTCGTTGATAACGGATTGCTTCGTAAAAATGAGTTTGGCCAAGTTTTAGAATCCTATAAAAACTTAGGACTTAATGTTATTGGGGTTGATGCTAGCCATAAATTCTATAAGGATTTGGAGGGTATTTCCGATCCAGAGCAAAAACGTAAGGTAATAGGTAAGGATTTCATCGAGGTTTTTGACGAAGAGGCACAAAAACTTACCGATGTTAAATGGCTTGGACAGGGAACTATTTACCCAGATGTAATTGAGTCCATATCGGTTAATGGTCCAAGTGCAACAATAAAGTCACACCATAACGTAGGTGGATTACCTGAAACAATGAAGCTAAAGGTAGTTGAACCCCTACGTTTACTATTTAAAGATGAAGTTCGCCGAGTTGGACGTGAGGTTGGGTTGCCTGAGATTATTTTAGGCCGTCATCCTTTCCCTGGTCCTGGACTTGGAATTAGAATACTTGGAGCAATAACTCCAGAGAAGGTGACACTTCTACAAAATGCTGATGATGTATTCATTAGCGGTTTGCGTAAAGCGGGCTTGTACGATAAAATTTGGCAAGCAGGCGTTATGCTACTTCCCGTTCAGTCTGTTGGTGTAATGGGCGATGAGCGTACCTACGAGTACGTTGTAGCTCTACGTGCAGTAACATCAACTGATGGAATGACTGCCGATTGGTACCCTCTACCGTATGATTTCCTTGCAAATATTTCGAACGAAATAATAAACAAGGTTAAAGGTGTTAATCGTGTAGTTTACGATGTAAGTTCAAAACCACCCGCCACCATTGAGTGGGAGTAATAAGTGGTTTGGAATCGTCCTACTCAAATACGTTAGCTAATAGGGTGGTTATCCCTTAAAATTTATTTCCTATGGTAAGGAAGAGTGTTGTTATTTTACTGGTTGCGCTGCTATCAGTTGGATCAGCGTCGTTACGTGCGCAGGATAAAAATGCCATGTCTGTTTATAAAGTGGCACGTTTTATACAGTACCTTTCCAACGATTATGTTGATACTATAAACACCAGCAAAATAGTTGAAAAGGCCATTGTTGATATGCTTGGTCAGCTAGATCCGCACTCTTTTTACATATCAAGGGAAGATGTTCAGGCGGCCAATGAGCCTTTGGAAGGAAATTTTGAAGGTGTAGGGGTGGAATTTAATATTTTGCACGATACCCTAATCGTTGTTAACCCTGTTCCTGCAGGGCCATCGGAGAGGGCAGGTATAATTGCTGGCGATAGAATTATATCTGTTGACGGGAAAGTTATTGCAGGTATTGGCCTTAAAAACTCCGATGTGTTTAAGCTCCTTCGCGGCCCCAAGGGAACAAAGGTTGTTGTAACAGTGCTTCGTCGTGGATTAGCAAACAATCTTGAGTTTACTATTACACGCGATAAAATACCCATTCTTAGCCTTGATGCATCATACATGCTGGCTCCAAAAATTGGCTACGTAAAGCTTAATAGGTTTGCGCTTACAAGCGAAGAGGAATTTGTTAGCGCTTTACTTGAGCTTCAAAAAGAGGGCATGAAGGATTTGGTTCTTGATTTACGTGGTAACGGTGGTGGCTATTTAAATGCAGCAGTTGCTATGGCCGACCATTTCTTCGAGAAAAACAACTTGCTTGTTTTTACCGAAGGGCGTAATAACCCTCGTACCGACTATGTATCAAGCCCCGGCGGCTTATTTACTAAAGGTAAAGTAATTGTGTTAATTGATGAGGGCTCAGCATCGGCAAGTGAGATTCTTGCTGGGGCAATTCAGGATTGGGACAGAGGTATTGTTATTGGACGCAGATCCTTTGGAAAGGGCCTGGTTCAAAACCAGATGCCACTACCCGATGGCTCTATGATCCGTTTAACCGTAGCCCGGTACCATACTCCTTCGGGTCGAGTAATTCAGCGTCCGTATAATAATGGAGAGGTTGAAAACTACTATAAGGATCTTTATGCAAGGTATAGCAATGGAGAGGTTTACCATCGCGATAGCATTGTTTTCCCCGACTCTTTAAAATACTTTACGCTTCATAAAAAGCGTGTTGTTTATGGGGGTGGAGGTATTATGCCCGATTTGTTTGTGCCCATTGATACCTCATTTTACTCCGATTACTATGGTAAGCTCATTAGAGCAGGGGTTATGAACCAGTTTACCTTAAACTGGGTTGATGCCAACAGAGCGGATCTGGCCAAGCAGTACCCTAACTTTAAACAGTTTGAGGCAAAGTTTCAGGTAACCGAAGACATGCTACAGCAGATTGTGAAAATAGCAAAAGAGCAAAATGTTGAGCTAGACGAAAAGGGACTTGAAACCTCAAAAACAGAAATACAGAAGCAGGTAAAAGCATTAATTGCTCAAAGCCTTTTCTCTACAGGACACTATTTTAGAATAGTGAATAAAGATAACGCAACTGTACAAAAAGCGCTAAATGTACTCCAAAACTGGAAACAGTATAAAGAAATGGTTCAGGAGTAAATATTAGTAAACACAGGGCTTGTGATAAGCCTACTTAACAAGTTTGTTATTAATTAATGGAAGAAACTAACGGTTTTCAACAGCTTGGCCTTTCGGATGAGGTTTTAGCTGTTTTAAAGAAGAAAGGATTTGAAAGCCCAACTGCAATTCAGCGTTTGGCTATACCAGTTCTTCTTAGCGAGTCGTGCGACCTAATTGGTCAAGCACAGACAGGAACGGGCAAAACAGCCGCATTTGGCTTGCCCATTATTGAGCGTTTAGAGGTAAACAAAGGAAGTGTAGGTGCAATTGTTCTTGTACCCACACGTGAGCTGGCACTTCAGGTTGCCGATGAGATTGCATCGTTACGCCCAAACCCATCGTTTGCTGTGGGGGTTGTATATGGTGGGCAATCTATAAATGAGCAGATTAGGCGTTTGCGTAAAGGCTTAGACCTTGTTGTAGGAACACCTGGGAGGGTGCTTGACCTATTGCGTAGAGGCGATTTAAAAATAGACAATGTAAGTTGGGTTGTGCTTGACGAGGCCGATGAAATGCTTAACATGGGCTTCATTGAGGATATCGAAGCAATTCTTGAGCATACTCCTGCCGAAAGAAGAACATTACTTTTCTCGGCTACTATGCCCGACCGTATTGCCAAGCTATCGCGTAAGTACATGCGTGACCCTAGAACCGTACAAACGGAGCGCACGCAGCTTACTGCAAGCCTAACAGACCAAATTTACTTTGAGGTGACCGAAGGGGATAAGTTTGATGCCCTTACGCGAATCATTGACATTGAACTCGATTTCTATGGAATGGTTTTCTGCCGTACGAGAGTAGATGTTGACTCGCTTACCTCAAAGCTTATTGAAAGAGGATACTCTGCCGAAGGCTTACATGGTGATATTTCCCAGCAAATAAGGGAGAAAACCATGAATCGTTTCCGCAAAAAACATATTAACATATTGGTTGCAACCGATGTGGCTGCAAGGGGTATTGACATTTCAGACCTTACGCATGTTATTAACTACAGCTTGCCACAAGATCCAGAAGCATACGTACACCGTATTGGTCGTACTGGTCGTGCAGGGAAACAGGGTACTGCAATCACATTTATCACTCCTTCGGAGTCGCGCCGCCTTAAGTTCTTTGAGAAAGCTACTAAAACCAGCATTCGTAAGGAGGTACTACCCGCTGCTAGCGATATTGTTGAGGTAAAGAAAGAGCGCATTAAGGATGAGCTATACGAAATTGTTCGTTCAGGTTCATACGCCGATTACCTAGGAATGGCCGAGGATATTCTTGAAAAGAATAGCCCAGAGGTTGCCCTAGCCGCTCTGCTAAAAATGGCCTTTAAGAGCCAACTAGAGGTTTCTAGCTATCCAGAAATTCGCGGTTTCAGGGTGGATACAAAGGGTACAAGCCGTTTGTTTGTTGCTCTTGGCCGTCAGGATGGTATGACTCCTCGTAAACTTGCCGAATTCATTAGGAAGAAGGGCAATATCTCTAACAATAGAATTGATGATATTGTTGTGCTTGATACATACTCCTTTGTAACTGTTCCTTATAAGGACGCAGAGACACTATTGGATGTATTTGCACCAGAAAGCAGAGACGATAAGCCTCTTGTAACAAAAGCTAAACCCCGGTAATAAATCCCTGAAAAGATAGAAATGAGTCAGAAAATGGAGTTGATCGCAAAAACCTTTCTTGGTTTAGAAGAGGTGCTTGCTGATGAGATTAGAGCCATTGGCGGAGAGGATGTTGAGGTTCTAAACAGAGCAGTGAGGTTTTACGGTACTCAGGAAACAATGTACCGTGCCAACTTTCAGCTTAGAACTGCCCTAAGAATTCTGAAGCCCATATTCAGCTTCAAAGCGCGCAACGAGGACGAGTTGTATGGTAATGCACGTAAGTTTGAATGGACTTCTATAATGGAGCTCTCGCAACGTTTTGCTGTAGATAGCGTTGTAAATTCCGACGTGTTTACCCATTCTCGCTATGTTGCGCTAAAGCTTAAGGATGCCATTGTTGATCAGTTTCGCGATAAGTATGGTCGTAGGCCTTTTGTAGATCCTGTAAAGCCACAGATTCGCATCCATATCCATGTTTCGAACGATGAGTGTACCATTTCGCTCGACTCGTCAGGCGAATCGCTTCATCGCAGGGGCTACAGGATTGGACAAGAAATTGCACCAATTAATGAGGTTTTAGCCGCGGGACTTATTAAACTTTCTGGTTGGGATGAGAAAACTCCTCTTATCGATCCAATGTGCGGCTCGGGAACCATTCTTATAGAAGCAGCCCTAATGGCAAATGGAACACCTCCTGGGGTTTTCCGTAAGGAGTTTGGCTTTGAAAACTGGCCCGATTTTGATGCAGATCTAATGCAAACCATATATAATGATGATAGCATGGAGCATGAGTCTGAAGCATCAATTCTAGGACTTGATATTTCTAGAAGTGCCGTTGAAATAGCTTTCGACAACCTGAAGAATGCTGGTTTGCACAACATGGTTGACTTAAAGGTGATGTCGTTTTTTGACTATGTTCCTCCTGTTTCCGATAACGCATTTGTAATAACCAATCCACCTTATGGCGAGCGTTTAAAGAAGGAGCAAATTGACAAGTTTTACAAGGAGATGAGCGACCGCTTTAAGCAGCACTACTCTGGTTATGATGTGTGGCTTATTAGTAGCAATTTTGAGGCTTTAAAGAGCTTTGGTTTGCGTCCATCGGCAACAACCTCTTTAAACAATGGAGGACTCGATTGCAAGTTTATGCACTACGAGATGTATAGAGGAAGCAAAAAAACTAAATATAATGACCCGGAGATTTAATCTTCGGGTTTTTTTCTTTTATAATAATTCATTAGTCCTTTCGCCGTTAAATGGTGCAGTAATACTGCGCTTACCAAAAGAGATGTTCCATCTACCTCATTACTGGCAATATTCTTAAAGAGAACCTTTACTAAGTAAATAAAATAATCCATAATTAATTTTATAAAAACCAGCGTGTTAATGTTAGGTTATTCCGCGTAAATTTTTATATATTTGTTGAAGGCATAAATTTTTCAGCAAATTGTACAAAGAAAAAACGAGCGCCTCTATGAGTTTATTCCTGAACGAGTGCTATACTCAAATGAATCAGGGTGAGGTAATTGTTGCCTACAAAGGCTGCATTAACGCTGACATCATATCTAATACACTCAACCTTATTGAGTCCAAACTTGATGAGAGTGTACCAAATACTCCCATTCGTAAAAAGTTGTACAATGTTTTAGTGGAGAGCCTTCAGAACCTTTTCCATCACGTTGATATCCCCCCCGATCTTGATACAGAGTGTGAGTCTAACTTTGGTGTTTTTATTCTTTCAAAGGTGGATAACTCATTTCGCATAGCCACTGGAAACTTCATAAAAAACAGTAAGGCTCCTATTTTAAAGGAAAAAATTGACAAGATAAACTCCTTGTCAAAAGAAGAGTTAAAAGATTTTTATAAATTTGTTCTGAATAATCAAACGTTTTCAGAAAAAGGGGGGGGCGGTCTAGGATTGATCGACATTGCCCGCAAAACCGGAAATAAACTTGATTATACTTTTTACGATTATAGCCCTGAGTACAGTTTCTTTAACATGAACGTTTTAATTAACGAATAGCAAACTCTTACCGATATGGAATTGATAAATATTGAGGGAACTCCCAAAACGCCAACCGTTACAATGAACCCTACAACTGGCGTTGTAGAAATTAAAGGTCGATCAATTCCCGAGAACTCAATAGAGTTCTACAAACCCGTTGTTGATTGGCTCGATGAGTATTCTTCGAATCCTGCACCTAAAACGGTAGTTAACGTGCAGCTTGAGTATTTCAATACCAGTTCATCAAAGTGCATTCTGGATGTTTTCAAAAAATTGGAGCAGATTAAGCTGGTTAATGCTGATGTGGTAATTAACTGGTACTACGAGGAGGATGATGAGGATATGCTTGAGGCTGGTGAAGACTATGAGTCCATTATTAAGGTCCCATTCAAAATGATTGAGATTGTTGACTAGGTAAACTAGCATTCATAAAAAAAGGAGCTGTAAAGCTCCTTTTTTTATGCGCCTATATTCATAATCTCTAATCAAAGGTGTTTTTGCTACCAATGTTATCGGAAATATCTAAGAGCCTTTTAAATACCCTATAGTACAATAAAACGTATAATCCCAGCGAGCTAAGCCATATAATAATAATGTTAACCCAGTAGGTCTCGAAATAGATACCGAAAAGTTGCTTTTTCGGGGCATAAAAATGTGCCCTTAGCACCTTAGAGTCGGGTAGCAGGAAGATGGGGTCAACCTTTTGTATTAGGGTTTGTTTGTACTCAATAATTCGTTCAACCTCGCCTGAGTTACGAACAAATTCTGCCAGACTCTCATTATAATGGCTACGTTTTAGCGCAATGAAAGCTTCGCGAGCCTGCTCCGTTTGTTGAAGGTGATTTATGAGCCTATCCTTTTCATCGGTGGCTTTGTTGTAGAGCTTCATGTAGTAACGTCGTAGCTGCTCAAGGTAACTTTTCACATCAGTTAACAGCTCCTTATCAAGGTTTTCAACCGATAGATGGTTAATCTGCTTAAACGGTATCCCAGAAGACGAACTAGCCGTCATTTCCCTTATAATTTCGTTTTTAAGGAGGGCAACAGCCATTTTAACATCTTCGCTGCGGGTTGGGTTATTCATTTGCCTTTCGCAAAGGTCCACCTTATTCTGAAGGGTTTTTAGCCAGTAGTTACGCTTGTAATCGGATATGCTCATGGCCTCGTCAAAAGCATAAAAGTTTGTTTCGTAGCTATTGTGCTTAAACTGATGAACTGCTAGTGCTTCATAAGCCCATCGGGCAATAATTATCTCTCCGTAAATAGGAATATTGCTTGGGGAGGAGATGCTAGGATTTAGCTTCTCGTACTTAACTATTATTCCGCTTAGGATAATTTGAGGTATTACCAGGAATGGGATAAGGATATAAATTGTGACCACCGTTTTAAATGCATCGGAAATTACTAGTCCTAGCATATTTGCCGACACCCAAGTGCTGAACAGCGCTAACCAGTAGTAAAAGTACATTCCTTTAATCTCAAGTATTGTATTGCCCACCAAAACAAAGAGCAATGCCTGAAATGCCGATATGGAAAGAAGTATAACTACTTTTGATACAAGGTAGCTGGACCAGCTAAGGTTAAGGAAGGCCTCTCGTTTCTGTATTTTTCTATCCTTTATAATCTCTTCGGCACTAACCGTAAGCCCAATAAAGAAGGCAACTATAACCGACATGAAGATGTACACTGGCAGGTTACTGTTCTCAAGCAAATTATAGCCAATTTGGTTGGCCACATCAACATTGTAGTACTTTATAATGTAGGAGAGCAGAAATGCAAGAACGGGTGCTTCGGCAATATTTATTACCAAGTACTGTGTATTTGATAGCTTGGATAGCACATCGCGCCTAATAAATACGGTAAGCTGCTTTACCCATCCAGGAATTTTGAACGGATTGGATGGAAGCTCCTTTGGGATATCCTCGTCGTTATGTTGCTGTTTATGGGTGTGCTTAAAGTGGGCTTGCCATTCGGTAGGGCTAATTTTTCTAGAACGGGTGGGGTTTCCGTACTCATCTAGTACATTGGCCTCTACAATATTAAAAACTTGTTCTGGGTTTACGTTACCACAAAGCGTGCATTCACTCTCGTTCCAGTTAGCGTGCTGAATTCGCGACTTAAAGTATATAATAGACTCAATGGGATCCCCATTGTAGATTAGGTAACCGCCTGTGTCAAGTATGAGTAGCTTGTCGAACATTTTAAAAATATCCGACGAGGGCTGGTGAATTACCACAAATACAAGTTTCCCTTTTAGAGTTAGCTCTTTAAGTAGGTCTAGGATATTTTCGGAGTCGCGGGAACTTAGTCCAGATGTGGGTTCATCAAGGAAGAGGATTGCAGGCTCACGAATTAGCTCTAGGGCTATATTTAGCCTTTTGCGTTGGCCTCCACTAATTTTCTTGTTGAGCGGAGAGCCTACTTTCATATCCTTTATCTCATGAAGGCCTAGGTTAAGCAGCGTTTTATTAACGGCTTCGGCTATTTGCTCTTCGTTGTAGTTGTCGAAGCAGAGCTTTGCGTTGTAGTATAGGTTCTGATAAACAGTTAGCTCCTCAATGAGTAGGTCATCCTGAGAAACAAAGCCAATAAGCCCCTCAATTTTATCCTTTTCGGCATGTATATCTACTCCATTAACTTTAACATACCCCGATGTTGGCGTTTCTGCCCCGTTGAGAACGTTTAGCAGTGTTGATTTTCCTGCCCCCGAAGCACCCATTATACCTACCAGATGACCCGATTCTTCTGCAAAGTTCATTGCGTGGAGGCCTACCTTTCCTCCGCGAAATCGGTACTCAATGTCTTTAACTTCAAAAAGAATTTTTTCCTTTATCCTGTCAAGAGCAAACCGTCCAACAATATCGCTGTAGTATATGGGCTTTATACGGGTGTCGCGGATGGAGGCCCCGTTGTTTAGCACAAAAACCTTATCCTTATGCAGCAGATGCCCATTAAGGTAAAGCTCGTGGTCGCCAAAGTATCTTAGGAATAGGATGCTGGCGTACTCTACGTTTAAAATTTTAATTTCACCCTGAAAAGCTTCAACCTGTAAGTGTTTCTGGTTAAGGTTTTCTGTTTGCTGAAGGCTATTTACAGTTAGGATATTGGAGGAGTCGGGGATGCTATCAAAGGGCGATAGCACAAACTGGCACAGGTACTGGAATTCATCGTCGGGAACAAGAAAGGTCTCCGATACAGTGGATATGAATGCCATTTCCTGCTCGGTAATAGAACCAGAATCTGTTTTCACAAACTCTAAGAGCCTTACCAGTACGACTACTTTTTGTTGGAGAACAAGCTCTTCGTTTATTTGGGCACAAATTTTAAGAACGCGAACGGAACTTGATGAGGTTCTTTTTTTTGTTTTGCCTTTTTCACTTTGCTTTATCTGGTATAGGTTGTAGTAGTAATCAAACACCTTTAGGTATTCGGTTACTAGTTCTTGGTTTAGCTGGTTTTTAAGGAAGTTTTCAACCACTGCGCGGCGGTCGCCATCGTCTTGCTCGCTTTCGGGATGAGCAATAATGGCAAAAAGCTGCATAAGGGCTTTTAGAATCGATTCGCTCATGCGCTAACGAATTAGGGTGACTCTGTTATTGCTTTAGGGCTTAAAGCCTATAAGCAGCATTACGTAACCTGGTGTAAACTTTACGCTTTTAACATCAACCTGAATAATACACGTAACGGTTGAGGTGAACTTGAAATCCCAATATTGAGAGAAGTCGTAGCTAGCATTAGAGAAAAGGAGATTTTTTTCTGTATCGTACACAGAAAAAACTAAATCGCCCTTACGAACGCTTGTGCAGGCAACAATACGATAGGTATTATCCCCATAGAACGTTGTTCTAAACTCAATTTTCTGATCTGGTTTAAGCTGTGCAAAGTACTCCTGTCCATCAGATATGTATTCTGGCGAGAAGTAAAGAGAGCACATATGTTGCAACTGCTCTTGCTGCGCAAAACTTTTTGCACCTGCTATGGGGATCAATATGAATGAAAGTATAATGTATAGAATTGGTTTCATTTTTTAACCTATCCAATTATTTGGTTCCGAATGAGTTCAATTTTGTTACTGATGGTTTTAAGATGGTACTCGGACATGATTACCCTTGATTCGCTGTTTACTTGAATTAGCTTATTCTCAACATCAATTCGGGGTTCTCTGTAGGAGTAGTTAAAAATTATCCCATCAAATTCGTATGCTAAATCTATAAATGCATCAATTAGTTTGGCATACTCTGGTTCCTTATAGTAGTATGGGGTTAAAAGCTCAATTAGGTTATCTAACGGGTATTTTTGCTCGCCTATGCGGTTAATTATCTCTCTATCCGACGATTTGGTGGCTAGTTTGCAAAGGATATGTAAGCTTTCTATCCATCCGCCTGTAATAATTAGGGCACCCATTTCCTTTCTATCGTTGGAGCGTAAATAGCTATCGGCTTTACGGTAGGCCTGTGCCATTTGAACTAGTAGGGAGTCTCGGTTATTCATGTTCTTCTCAAGGGAAGCAAAAAATTTCTCGTCGAATGCATTAATAAGCCCAAGTTCCTCGCTCAGCTTTTTTATAACGGTAAGGTAAGGTATTGTTTCTGGGGTGCGTTCGTAGATATTCAGATAGCTGATATCGGTGCCGTAAATGCCTAAGTTTAGGGCTTTTTTAAAAGTGGTGGTGTACTTGGTTAGGTTCGACTGTGAATTTACAAGATTATCTTCAAAAGGAATTCCATTTTTCTTTACTAGCGTCGCAGCCTGATAGGGGCTAGGGATAGGAAAAAGAGAATTGTCAAATTTTATAATCATGGAAAGCGTATCGGGCTTAACCTGATTCCGAATGGGTGTTTTCCTTTCAGAATCGGAGCTTCCGCCGCAGCTAACAACAAAGAATCCAGCTAATAGTAGGGATAATACAACCAGTATTTTAGTCCCTTTATTGAAAACAGAAGGCATTTAACTTGCAGTTTTTTCTTCAATTTGATGCAAGTAATGAAAATTTGTCGAATTTTCAAAGAAACAGGCGTTTATATGGATAACGCATGGTTATTGATTTTTTTTTTGATGGGCGTTACTATTTAAGCTAAACGGTTTAATACTCAATTTATCAAAGAGTAATTATATATTTATCGGTGTTTTTTTGAAAATGACAACTAAATAGATTGATGATGAAAAAGTTTGCATTGTGGGTAACGGCTGTTTTACTTTTCTCTTTCCTTGCCCAAGCCCAGAACCCTGCATGGTTTACTATTGAGGATGCTACATTGGGGCAGTGGGGGAAGTATCGTCCTAAAACGTTACTTGCGCTTCAGTGGAGGCCAAATTCAGAGAGCTACACATACGTTTCGGGCGATTCGCTTATTCAGCTAAATGCTAAGGGAGGCGATAAGGCCACTCTGTTTACCCTAAACGATCTTAATAGGGTTTTGGCTGAAGCTAATTTGAAGCCGGTTCGATCGTTAGCCTACGCAACGTGGAGCACTAATCAGCAGCTATCAGTAAACAGCGGTGCTAAAAAGGTAATGGTAAACGTGAACCCGCTTGGTGTGGAACAGGTTATTACATATGCCGATGATGCTACAGGCATTGATTTTGCACCAGTTAACGGCCTATTTGCCTACACTATTAGCAACAATCTTTTTATTCAAAAACCCGATAACAGTAGCATTCAGATTACCAATGATGATGCTAAAGCTGGCATTGTTAACGGGCAGTCGGTTCATCGTAACGAGTTTGGGATACGCAAGGGAACCTTTTGGTCGCCAAAAGCAACCTACTTGGCGTTTTACCGCATGGACGAGAGCATGGTTACTAACTACCCGCTTGTTGATATTACCACACGCATAGCAACGCTACAGAATACACGATACCCAATGGCTGGAATGACCAGTCATGAGGTTACCGTGGGTGTATATAATGTTGCAACAGGTAACACGGTTTATCTAAAAACGGGTGAACCAAAGGATCAGTACCTTACCAACATTGCTTGGGCTCCCGATGAGAAATCGGTTTATGTTGCTATTGTTAACCGCGCGCAAAACCACATGTGGTTAAATGAGTACGATGTTGCTACAGGACAGTTTGTTAAAACCCTATTTGAGGAGACTAGCACGACATATGTTGAGCCTCAGGATGCAATGATATTCCTGTCGACTCGTCCTACCGAGTTTATATGGCAAAGTAGCCGTAGTGGGCATAAGCACTTTTACTTGTACAATACCGATGGTAAACTGGTTAAGCAGCTTACAAGCGGCGAATGGGATGTAATGCAAGTTATAGGGATGGATGCAAAGGAGCGCACGCTCTATTATACCTCCACACAGGAAAGCCCAATGCAGCGCCACCTATATGCAGTTGATCTTAAGTCGCAGAAAGTAACAAAGCTTACTGCCGAACATGGTACACACAACACTTTGGTTAATATAGAGAAAGGGTATTTTCTTGATGTTTTCTCAAGTACCGATGTGCCCAACTGCATAGATTTGTACACATTAAAGGGAAAAAAGGTTAAGAATTTACTTGTTGCAGAAAATCCTTATGCTGGAATGGATATGCCCGAATTGGAGATGGTAACTCTAACCGCAAAGGATGGAAAGACACCTCTTTACGGGCGAATTATTAAGCCACTTGGTTACAAAGAGGGAGGCAAGCACCCAGTTATAGTTTACGTTTATGGTGGTCCCCATTTGCAACTAGTAACCGATACTTGGCTAGGTGGTGCTAGGTTGTGGGAATACTACATGGCACAAAAAGGCTATGTTATGTTCACCGTTGATAACAGAGGCTCATTTGGACGTGGCCATAAGTTTGAAAGCGTAATTCATCGTCAGTTAGGGGTTAAGGAAATGGAAGATCAGCTAACAGGTGTGGATTACCTAAAAGGCCTTCCTTTTGTTGATGAGAATAGGATTGGAGTGCATGGCTGGAGCTTTGGTGGCTTTATGACCACATCGCTTATGCTAAAGGCATCGGATACATTTAAGGTGGGTGTAGCAGGCGGTCCTGTAATGGATTGGAGCCTTTACGAGGTGATGTATGGCGAGCGCTATATGGACACTCCAGAGGAGAATCCTGAAGGGTACGAGGAGTCTAACCTTGTGAAAAAGGCATCGGAGCTAAAGGGTAAGCTGATGCTTATTCATGGCGATATAGATGGTACCGTTGTTATGCAGCATAGCCTCCAGTTTATTAAGGAGTGTGTGAGTAAGGGTGTTCCAGTTGACTTTTTTGTTTACCCACAGCACGAGCATAATGTGCGGGGACGCGATAGGGTTCACCTAATGCAGAAGGTAACCGATTACTTTGATAGTAATCTGTAACAAGTAAGTTGCTAAATTGATGTTTTTTTAAGCCTAGCGAAGCTCTCGCTAGGCTTCTTTTTTTCTAGTACTTAAGAATTATCTTTGTGGAAAATTTATAATTGTTGAAAACATCAATTTCGTATAGTCGTATTTGGAGCATTGCTTACCCAATAATAATTGGAAGTGTAGCTCAAAATGTTATAAACGTTACCGATACCGCCTTTTTAGGCCGATTAGGTGAGGTAGCCCTTGGCGGTGGTGCCATTGGAGGGTTGTTTTATCTTGCTGTTATTATGTTTGGTTGGGGGTTTGGTGTTGGTACCCAAATTGTTATTGCTAGGCGTAATGGAGAGCAAGCGTATCGTTCCATTGGGAGAACTGTAGAGCATACCCTTCTTTTTCTGCTTTCTCTTGCCCTAGTTCTTTTTGTTCTAATTAAGGTCTTTGATAAGCGAATTCTACAGAGCATTCTGGAAAGCGAAGGTGTTTTTAAAACCAGCTTAAGCTTTCTTGACTATAGGGTTTGGGGTTTATTTTTTGCATTTACAAATTTTACGTTTAGGGCGTTCTACGTTGGTATTGCCCGAACAAAAGTTATAACAGTTACCACCATTGCAATGGTTCTGGTAAATGTTGTACTGGATTATGCTCTAATATTTGGCAAACTGGGACTTCCCAATATGGGCGTGCAAGGAGCTGCACTAGCATCAGTAATAGCAGAGGCAACAAGTACAATTGCATTTATAGTATTTACATTAAGTCGGGTAAATCTTAAGAAGTACAGGCTGTTCTACTTTGTGGCATTTAGCCCACAGCTTTTGGCGCGGTTACTAAAGGTGGCTTTCCCAATTATGCTCCAAAACGTTTTCTCTTTTTCTGTTTGGTTTGTTTTCTTTTTGATTATAGAGAAAATGGGGGAGTCGGCACTTGCAATTTCTAACATTGTGCGGAGCGTTTACGTGGTGCTGCTTATTCCCATAATGGGATTTGCCTCGGCTACAAATACTTTGGTTAGCTTTGTTATAGGCCAGAATAGGTCTAATGAGGTTTTGTCGCTAGTACGAAAAATTGCCTTGATATGCACAGCAGGAGCCGCATTTCTATCTGCTGTTTGTGCTTTTTTCCCGGAGGTTATTCTTTCCGTTTACACAAATAATGCATCGCTTATAAGCATTGGATTGCCTGTGCTAAGGGTGGTATCGGTGGCTTCGGTTCTTTTGGCCTTGGCAAATATCCTTTTCAACGGGGTTTCTGGAACGGGTAAAACAAAAGTGTCCTTTGTTATGGAGCTTGTAATCCTTGCTTCCTATTTGGGGCTTACCTATTTACTTGCAGTGGTTTTGGAGCAACCCATTACCATAGTTTGGACTGTAGAGATTTTTTATGCAGCAATACTATCCATTGCTTCATACGTCTATCTTCGATCCAACCGTTGGGTTGGTGCCAATGTATAGTGTTATCGTCCGCAATGCTCCTTAATTGTAGTGAATGCTTCGAAAAGTCCCAGCTCTCCAGCTTTGCTAAAATCTTGGCATGCTTGCTCCTTGTTGTTTAGCAAAAGGTAGGTTAACCCCCTATTATACCATGCTTGGGAAAACGACGGCATAATGGTTACACTTTTAGTTAGCTCGTTAATTGCCTCCTGTTGCTTGTCGGCTAATAAGAGTATCATCCCTTTGTTGTATGGTATTTCTGGTAAAGTAGGATGCTGTGCCTCAAGGTTAGTTAGCAATGCCAAAGCCTCATCGTAGGCATGATACTCTACCACAGCTTTTTCGTTTGGTTGCCTTGAAACGCTGCTATTAATGGTTAGCGTTGTGTTTATGGGTTCCAGCTGAAAGCTTTGTATGTACTTTGCCATTTCGGCCTTTGCCGTTGCAAGGGCGAGTAGTGCGGTTATATTGGTTGGTTCTATAATCACAGCATTTTCAAAAGCAGCAATGGATTGGCTGTAATGCCTATGGTTGCTTTGAACAATGCCCAGCACGAGCCACCTTGCGTATTCCGATGCATCGCTTTTTAGAATAGAGTCAACATTGATTGAGTTTGCTGATGGAGCCGATACAAGTAACGCAACCTGATACCCTTTTAGCTGCTGGTTTATGGGATTGTTTGATGGTTCCGTTTTGGTCTCAACTGGCTGTAAGTGGTACTTTGCCAAAGGGAAAAATCCCTGTACTTTTATTTTTGTGCGTTTATCCGATTGGGCTTTATTAAAATCGCTGTCGAAGCGAAGCAGCTTATCAAATACGCGCGAAGAGTCCTTTGCCGATTTTAGAAAATCGGGTTTCCCAAGTTGGGCGTAGGTTTCCTGCTTTTGGCGTGCTGTATTAAAATCTTTTTGGGCACCATTAGCATCGCCTATTTGGTTTTTTGCCGATGCCCTGTTGTAGTAGGCATTGGGAAAATCGGGGAAGAGCTCAATGGCAACGGTGTAGTCGGCTATGGCAGACTGGAAATTACCCAAATCGTAGTTAACTGCAGCCCTATTATAGAAAACTAGCAGATTCTCTGGGTTTAGCAACGCAATTCGGTTGTAGTCGTCCAGGGCTTGTGTAAGCGAGTTGACCCTTGTGTATATAAGTGCTCTGTTGTATAGGGCAAGGGCATTGGTTGGGTTTTGCTCAATCACCTTATTAAGGTCAATAAGTGATTTTGTAAACTGCTGCTGTTCAGAGTATATTAGGCTTCTCGTGAAAAGCGATAGCGTATGCTTAGGGCTTAGCTCTAGGGCTTTATCAAGGTCGTCGAGGGCAAGGTTGTAGCTGCCCATTTCAAAGTATAAGCGACCTCTACGGTTATAGCCATCAGCATCGAAAGGGTTAATTTGTACAGCCTTGTTAAGATCCGATAGCGCCGATAGCGTATCGCCAACCATAGTTTTGGCTATGGAGCGGTTAATGTAGGAGCCCCTGTTGTCGGGGGTTTGTGCTAGTACTAGGGTAAAGTCTTCTATGGCCTGCTGGTACTTTCCTACGTGCAAATTGGTAACACCTCTGGTAAAAATAATCTCATTATCGTTGGGGCGTAATCCCGAAGCTATAGTAATGTCGTTTAAAGCAGTTCCTGTTTTGCCCATTTGTCCGGAAACAATGGCTCTATAGTGGTATGCCGAGGTGTGAATTGGGTTAATGTTGATGGCCTTGCAAAAGTCCTGATAGGCACCGTTTAAGTCGTCTAGATTGTATTTGGTAACACCTCTGAGAAACCATGCATCGGCAAATGTAGAGTCGGCTGCAATAAGCGTGTTAAGCGTTTTTAGCGCTTCAATATAATTACCTCTTTGAATATTTTTTACCCCTTGGTTGTAGAAGTAGGTTTTGTTTAGCTGTGCATTCACTTGCAGTCCGCATAGTAAAAGAGCAATAGCTATGGTTATATGTTTTATTCTCATCGCTTGGCGTCAGTATCTTTTTGATCTAGTAAACGGAGCCATTGGGTAACAAATTTCGTGCTATGGTTACTTTTTCTTTTTAGATTTTTGGGGTTTTGATGCTTGGGGTAGAAATGGTATTTCTGGAAGGTTGTTCATGTTTCTGAGTATCACCTGTTGATATCGTTGCATGTATACCGATGGCTTTGCAGGGTTTCTTTTAGTTGGACGAGGTAAAACTGTGGCAAGCAAAGCTGCCTCGGCACGGGTTAGCTTACTTGCATCCTTTTTATAGTATAGCCCCGAAGCGGCTTGCACTCCATATGTTTCTACTCCAAATTCTGCTATGTTAAGGTAAACTTCCATAATGCGTTCCTTTGGCCAAAGTGCCTCCATGGCAATTGTAAAAACCGTTTCAAGTCCCTTGCGGAGCCACGAGCGTTTGGGCCATAGAAAAACGTTTTTAGCTGTTTGCTGCGAAATTGTGCTGGCACCTTTAAGAGTTCTTCCCTTTTTATTGTGCTTAACCGCTTTACGAATAGCTTCTATATCGAAACCCCAGTGTGTTGTGAACTTGGCATCTTCGGCAGCCATGGCCGCTTTTACCATATTGGGCGAGATGTTCTTTAGGCTTACCCAGTTCTTGCGAATGGATTGGGATTTTGTGTTTATCTCCTTGTTGAACCTATTTATAAGCATAAGGTGCGTTAGGTTGGGGTTAACCCAACGGTAGGCAAAAACACCAACAAAAAAGGTGATTATTCCCGATAAAATTAAGGCTCTAAAGCCTTTAAGCCACCAACGATTAATCATATAAGCACATGCATTTTGCTGGACTAAAGTACTATAATCCGTTAAAAAGCAAAAGCGGGCAATTGGATTTCCCTATTGCCCGCTTTTTATTGTGCTAAGTAGTTTATCGTTTTATGTGTTTTACCATTTGCATTCCTTTTGTTGTTTGGATTTTTATGAGGTATAAACCTGTTGGCTCATCCTCAATGCTAATGGTTTTGCTGTTGGAGTTGCAGCTAGCGTCTAATACAACACGACCAGTAATGTCGAAAATGGTAATGCGTTTTAGCTCATTGGCATTAACCTCAAAGGCTCCGTTGGATGGGTTTGGGTAAACCGCAGCTTTATCTACATTAGGTGTTTCAATCCCAACGGGAATAAGCATTGCCGTGTAAAGCAAATCACCTTCGATAACCGATATGGTTGTTTCATAGGCATTGTAACCATCTTTGCTAATGGTTAGGGTTAGCTCAGCATCGGGAGCAATGCCCTCTACAATGGCGTAACCGGTTACACTAGTTGGTTGTTCTGGATAGTCGGCAATTTTTACCATGGCATTAGCCAATGGCGATTGGCCGTTGGTTACAAATATGGTTGCTTTGTATCGTAACGATACAAGGTTTACATCAACAATAGTGTCCTTACCTTTTGTGCTAAAGCTTTGGGTAAAAACTTCGAATCCCTTTTTGTAAACAGTGTAAGTAAGGTTGCTTATTGATGGCATGCCAATAAAGGTTACACTTCCGCTTTCATCGGTAAAAATAGTTCCGTATCCATTTAGAGTAACCTGTCCCAGGCTAATGGGCTGGTCGTTCTCGTCCATTACGTTAAAGCCAACCTGTATGGTGGTTCCAGTAACTAGTTCGATGTTTGTTTCTGTAAAATCGGGACTAACAGCAATAGAACCAGTTAAAGGTTCAAATCCAGAGGCGTTAATGTTGTAATTGTAATTTCTGTCGGCAAGGTTAATAATAGCTTTCCCTTCGGCATTTGTGTAAAGTAGTGTATCGGCAATGCCAATCTGGGCGTTTTCTACAGGTGTTCCGCTGCTGCTAATGTTGAAAGTAAAGGGACGTGCGGGTTCTAGCATAATGTTTTGCAAAACATTGGCGCTAGCAAGTTTTACTTCTCCTGAGTACGAGGTATAACCCTGTTTTCCTACCCAGTAGCGGTATTCACCGTTGATAAGTATCTTTGAGGCAGCTCCTTGAGCATCGGTTTTAAGTGTGTCTAGCCCAATTATAATTACGGTTGCATCCTGAATGGGGTTTGTACCATCGGTAACTTCGAACGAAAGGGTTGGCTCCTCAACAGGAGACGATAAAACTAATCTAATGGCAACGTTTCCGTAGTTAGCACTGGTTAGCCTTTCGGGTTTTTGTGTGGTAGTGTTTACTTTCCAGAAGCCTCCATTCTCTGTTTGGTCGGCACCTATTTGTAGGGCAGTAGAACCAACTTGTTGTATGGTTACAAAGTAGTTTGTGCCAGGGGTGAGCAAAAGGCTCGGGATTTCAATGGCATCGTTGCTCCTTTGGTCAAGTGTTTTACTGAAAAGTGTTCTTACAATGGTGCTATCGGTTGGAGCTAGTTCATACAGTTTAACAGTATATGTAGGTTGATTGGTTTCTGATACCGTGCCTTCTGGCCAGCCTAGATGAATTCCTGTGGCCACGGCGGGTACCTTTATAGAGTATAGGTTTCCAATTTGGAACGATGAGCCTAAAGATAAACCAATATTGGTGTTGTAGTCGGTAGAAATAAGATTTTCTGAAACAAGGAACTGTATGCTATCCTTATTGTTTTTGGGGTTTGCATCACTGCTAGTGCTAATATCAAAAACCAGTTTGTGCATTCCCTTTTCAGTAAAAGAGGGTAGTGGAGTTGGGTTTACTATGGTGCCTTCGTTGGTGGTTAGAGCCTTAGTTATATCTGCAGTTGCACTGTACTCCGATAGCTTATCGATGGTTAGCGTAACTGTGGCTGTGCCTGTAAACTCTGCTCCAATGTTGGTTACTTTAGCCGAAGGAGTAACGGTGTACGAGTTTACCATGAAGTGTGGAATGGCAGAGTACTTAAGGGCGCGAGCCTTTAGCGATAAGTCGGGTTCTACGCTATTTGAAACGGTAATGTCATCAATGGCCATTTGGTTACCATCTGGTCCTTGGTAAACAAACGCTAGCCTTATGTTTTTCCCAGCATAATCGGCCAACGATAGTCTAACAATTTGATTGTATAGGTTCGATTCGCTATCCTGATTCCACTGTTGCAGCGTATCAAGCAAGTGGGTATCGGTATTGTATGCAACAACAGAGAAGTTGGTTGTGTACGATGATGAGTTTAGGTACCACATCCAAAAAGTTAGGGTATAGTTCTCGTCGTTGGCTGGAATCTCAAGTGTATCCTTAGTGATTAGCCAGTTGTATCCTTGTACGTTATAGGATATAGCTGCCGATTTTTCACCGCTATGAATATAGGTGCTCCCATTACCACTAAAGCTTTGCGGTGTGCAAACAAACCAGCTGGTTGTAGGAGCGGTAAAGCCTTCCCATGTTAGCTGGCTGCTTCGTTTAACCTCCCAGTTAGTGGCAAGACTCGTTTCTCCTTCAAAATTGTCGGCAAACAGGGCTGTTTTTGTTTGCGCTATAGCTTTGGTTGCAGCACTTGTATAGTTAGTTGCAATAATACTATTGTTGGGCACTCTCTCTTGCTGAGCAATGAGTAGAAGAGAGAAAATCATGGCCACAAAAAGGGTAAAACTTCTTTTCATTCTAATATCTTTAGTTTTACAAAACTAACCTAAAGGTAACACTTTTATGTAATTATATGTGTAATGCAGTAGCCTTATGGGGGTTAAACCTATTGAGAAAGGTTGCTGCATTTTGTTGAAATATATTGATTCAATGGTCGTTTGCTACATTACACTACAAGGTTACCTAATGTTCCTTTTACTTTTTTTTGATGTAAAATGTTTTGTTATGCAATGGGATTGTTGTGTTGTGTTGATAAGATGAGCGTAGAAAATGGTTTATTGCTATGATTAAGTGATAAAAAAAGCGCCCAAGCCTAAGCTTAGACGCCATGGAGCTATTGGGGTTTGTTTGGGTTAAATTTTAGCAAGGGCTTGATCCAAATCGGCAATAATATCCTCCACATCCTCAATTCCAACAGCAAAGCGTACTAGCCCATCGGTGATGTTTGCTTTTTCGCGCGCTTCCTTCGATAGCTTAGAGTGGGTCATTGAGGCTGGGTGCTGTATAAGCGTTTCAACGCCACCCAACGATACCGCAAGCATGGCCAGCTTTACGTTATTCATTAGTACTTTCCCTGCCGATAGTCCGCCCTTAAGTTCGAAGCTAATCATTGCACCTGGACCATACATCTGCTCCTGAGCAAGTTTGTACTGTGGATGCGATTTTAGGCCAGGGTATTTAACCCAAGCAATTTTAGGGTGATTTTCTAGGTAATCGGCAACCTTAATGGAGTTTTCCTGAGCGCGCTCAACCCTAATGGCAAGCGTTTTTAGCCCACGAATAACTAGATATGCTTGGTGTGGATCCATGTTGCAGCCAAGGTTTACCATGGCAGGCCGAACCTTTTTGTAAAGTTCCTCGTTCTTGGTGATGATAATACCACCCACAATGTCGGCATGGCCGTTAATGAACTTGGTTAGTGAGTGGAACACGATATCGGCACCAAGGTCTATTGGACGCTGTAGGTATGGGCTAGAGAAGGTATTATCTACAACCAGAATCAAATTATGCTCCTTCGCAATTTTTGCACAGGCCTTAATATCGGTAAGCTCCATTGTGGGGTTGGTAGGAGTCTCAATGTACAGCACCTTAGTGTTAGGCTTTATTGCCTTTACAATATTCTCTGGGTTTGATGTTGATATGTACGATGACTCCACGCCAAACTTAGCAAAGAAGCTCTCCATGATACCACGCGATGGGCCGTAAACGGCATCGGTGCTAATCATATGGTCGCCAGATTTTAGCAGCGCCATGTATATGGTTGAAACGGCTCCCATTCCCGATGCGGTAGCAACTGCGCCAAAGCCATTCTCCAGAATGGCAACCTGTTTTTCTAGTGCCGATATGGTTGGGTTGCCAATGCGGGTATAGATAAAGCCATCGCTTTCGCCAGCAAAGCACTTCGCTCCCTCATCTACATTTGGAAAACCAAAGGTTGATGTTTGGTAAATGGGCACGGTTGCGCTTCCAAACTGATCATCGAATGCTCCTGCATGAATTAGGAGGCTGTTAAAGCCCATTTTCTTTGAGTTATCCATAGCTATTAGTTTACGGTTGATGTTTCTTTTGTACGCTGTTTCTGCTCTGGCTTAAGGCTTTGCCTTGAATTGGTACATGCTTTAACCAGAATTTCAGAAACGTCTAAGATAGCATTTTCATCGGAAGCAGCAGTAAACGTCTTTTTGCAAAGAGGGCATGCAGTGGCTACAAAATCAACATCGTTAGCACCTATACTTTCTAGTGTTTTTATGGCTATTTGACTGCGTTGCTGCTGGTTAATGCTTGTTATGGCAAGGCTTCCTCCGCAGCAAAGGCTATCGGTTTTGCTACTCTTTACCTCAACCAAATTGCCAGCAAACTTGAGCAGCTCACGGGGTTCCTCGTAAATGCCCAATCCACGTCCCAACTCGCAGGGGTCGTGGTAGGTAATAAGGTTGCTTGTGGGGGTTAGCTTTAGCTGCCCCGATGCTGCCAACTGGTATAAAAACTGGGTATGATGGTAAACAGGAATGCTTAGCCCGTAGCTCTCAGCAAAAATCCTTGCACAAATAGGGCAGGTGGTAACAAGCGCTTGGGCACCAGTTCCCTCTATTAGCTGCTTGTTCTTTTGGGCTAGTTCTTTTGCTGCGCTTTCTTCGCCATTCACTTGCAGCGGACGACCACAGCAAATGGTCGCGTCCTTATCGATATGAGTGTATTCAACTCCTGCTGCATTAAAAAGGGTTAGCGTAGCTTTGGTTACGCTTGGCGTTAGCTGCCCCATGCATCCTGCAAAAAAGGCAATTTTCCCTTTTGATGCCTCAATGGTTGGCACGTATCCAAAGTTTATGGCCGATGCTGGGGTTTCCCTTCGCTGGTTAAGCCTTATGGTTGAGTTCTCAATACCAACGGGGCAGGCAAAATCGCAACGGCCACAAAGCATACAGGTTTCCGTTAGGTAATCTGTTGTTTTTTTATCGCGAAGCGATTTTAAAAAGTAGGTTGATTGGGAGTTGGATATGCCTAGCTCACTGCTTAGCTGGCAGCTATCTATGCAGATGCCGCATCGGGAGCAAGCGTTTAGCTCAACTTGAGTGTACGATGTATGCTCATTCTTCTCTCTAATGCCATACTTTCTGAGGAAAATAAGTAGCGTTTCTGTTGGAATGTGCATATAGCGTGTAAAGGGAACCGATATAAAGAATAGGCCAAGCGATATGGAGTACGCCCACCATAGCGGGTAGTATAGCATATCGGCTCCAGGTAGGGAAACAATGGCCTCACCCAGCCAACGGGTAAAGAAGCCGCCCGAATCATATAGGCCAGCCGTAACGCTTTCTGCAGCAAGCCTAAGTGGGAATATTAGCCAAAGCGATGTTAGCGCTAGCTTATCAATAAACGCGTGCTTTGTTGCCTTTTTCATGCCAAGGGGTTTGCTTGTAGCCCTTTTCATGTATGCAAGCGCCACGCCCGATAGAACAAAGAGCAGAAGGAAATCCATGACAAAGGTGAAAATCTCTTTGTACCGAAGGGTGCTTAAATCGTGCTCAAAAAACTCAAAGAAGATGGGAACGTAAGGCGGATTCATCTGTCCGTGAGTGAAAAATCTGGTCTCAAGATTTCCCATCACAATAAGCAGAAACCAGCCAAAGGCAAGGCTCATGTGCATGTATCCCAAAAGGAAATTCTTTTGGAATATCCTCCTATGCAGAAGGCTCTCGGTAATAACTTCCCAAGTGGCATGGAGTGAAGCCTTACCGAAAATATTTCGCTTGATTAATCCCTTTTGCTCAGCATCGAGGTTTTTAATCCAACCAATCCACTTTGCGGCAACTACAATTACCAAGAAGAGCAACCCCGCAGTGAATGGTATTACAAAGTGGTGGTAGTAGTTCATGGAGTTGTGGTTTGTGCCTTACGTACAAGGCTTATTATATTTCTGGTATTCACGTTTCGGGGACAGGCCAGCGTGCATTTTCCGCATAGCATGCATTTTGATGCTTCGGCAATGGCCTCCTTTGCGTTGCCTTTGCGTATTTGGTGGCACATTACCCTAAAGCTGAACTTGGTAAACTGTCCTGCAGTGCAGGTTGCGCTACAGCTGCCACAGCTAATGCATAGCGCAAATGAGGGGTCTTGCTCCGTAAGCTGCTTGGCTAGGTTTACATTGGCCTTATCCAAATCGGTTATGCTTGCAACAAGGGGCGTAAATCCAAAATCTATCATGGGCTTAGCGGCTTAGGTAGTTATGTACATCAAGAGCTGTTGCTTTGGCTGCATTTACGGTATCGGTAATGTTGTTAGGCCCAGTGCATGCACCGGCAACAAACACGCCATTGGTTGCTGTTCCTGTGGGATTGGTGTGCAGGTCGGTGGCAGCAATAAAGCCATCGGCATTGATGCTTAGGCCTAAGTCGGTAGCCAGCTTGTTGGTACTACGTAGGGGCGACATGCCCACCATGAGCACAACAATATCAACCGACATTTTTAGTGGGGTTGATGCAAGCGTATCCTCAGCCTTTATAAGCACACGGCCACCTTCTATCTCGCTACTTTCCGATAATCGACCCCTAATAAAAGTAACCCCTTTGCTTTGAGCCTCCTTGTACAAATCCTCGTAGCCGGGGCCAAACGTGCGCAAATCCATGTAAAAGCAGAATACCTCACTGTTTGGTAGCGCCTCCTTTACCTCAATGGCCTGCTTAACTGCGGTAACGCAGCAAACCTTTGAGCAGTAGGGGCGGTTTACCTTCTCGTCGCGGCTGCCCACGCAATGAATAAAGGCTATGCGCACCGGTTTATGACCGCTAGCCATTACAGGTTTACCGTGCTTTTTGAACATCTGCTCTAAATCGGCCGATGTTATTACGTTCTCAAATAGTCCGTAACCGTACTCCTCCTTTTTTTCGGCGGGAAATAGTTCAAATCCAGTGGCAAGAACCACAGCATCGGCCTCATGGTTGCTGCTATTAGCAGAAATAACAAAACCTTGGTTTTCCCTTTTGATACTGTGCACTGTGGTTTCTGTAAGGGTTTGTGTGTTTCCTTGCGATAGGGTTAGCGAAGAAACCACCTCACTGGCATGGCGCTTATTGGGGAAAAGTCGGTCCCATTTTGCAACATGTCCACCAAGGGTGTTCGTTTTTTCGAATAGTTTAACGCTATATCCAAGGGAGTTTAGCTGCTTAGCCGTTTCAAGGCCAGCAACACCTCCGCCAATAATTGCAACAGTTTTGGTCATATAGGGTTTAGGGTTAGGCTATTTGTAAAACTTAATATTTCTGGGCGATTCGGGAACACCAAGGTCTTCACCTTTTGCACCCTTGTACTTCTCGCTTAGGTTGTATGGGATGCCAATTTTGTCCATTAGCGTTTCAATGCCCACTTGGTGCATCTGTAGTCCCATTTCCCAAGGGTCAAAGCCAAGCATTAGGCCGGCTAGCTCCTCGTAGGCTAAAACGGGGATACCATTCCCTTGAGTATCGTAGGTTTTACCCTCCATTTCGGCTAGGGCGTATTGCCACCTATCCATAAAGTAGTTACATCCGGGGCAGTTGGTTAGGATTAGGTCGGGCTGGTAGGGCTCCATGGATTCAAACTTTTTCTTTGATGCGGCAATGGAGTAGCCCCTGTTTGCCTTAATAAAGTACTGCCTAAAGCCAAATCCGCAGCAGTGGCGCCTTTCGGGATAATCGATAACCTCACCACCAAAGGCCTCAATTAGTCCAGCCAATACGTGAGGGTGCTCGGCTCCGCCAATCCCTTTTTCGGGGAACATCTTGGCGTAGTGGCAGCCAATGTGGTCAACAACTTTAAGGGGAAGCCCTGTTATTCTGTTCACCAATTTATACTTGGCCTTTTCTGCTATTTGGTGCCGAAACTTATAGATGATATCGCTTGTGTGAGCCATGTTGCCCGGTTCCTGAAAATCGCGCTGGGTAGCCTTTTTAAGGTATTCGGCAGTGCGTTTTTTCTCTTCGGGGAAATGGTGCCATGTATCAAGTATCTCGGTGTAAATGCCAAAGGATGTTACGCACGATGGGGTGTAGTTCTCGTACCCAGCCTCGCGCATAAGCGCAAAGTTGCGGGCAACAACCGTTTGGATGGTTTCAAACGGAACAACCTCGGTGTGGTAGCCAATACCAGTGCAGGTGGTGTGGTGTGCCGACTCGTGAACATCCTTTTTTAGCACATCGCGCATAATGCGCAGGTAGGTATTCTCGCTTCCGGGGAAAACCGCTTGGCGTATGCAGCTTCTAACGTAAAAGTATTTATCGTCGGCAATATCCTTTTGGTACTCGTTCCAAATCTTTCGCTTTCCTTCAAGTTTCATTCAGAAAAAGTTTTACTTGATATTTGGTTACTTCTTTTTGTTGATGGTGTATTGTATGTCTATTTTCTAGAGTGCTTAGCTTGGTTGTTGCTGGTGTATATGTTGGCAAAGTACTCCGATGCCTTGCCCTCACCAATATCCAGCCCCATCTCCTGTGCCTTTTTTGCAGAGTGCTCCTCAATGGTTTCCATCCACTTAAATCCACCCGATACCTCAAATATATTGCGTAGCTCATCAATATCGCTTTGCGGAATAGCGCGCATGGCACCAGGGCCTTCTCCCTTGTAGTTGGCGCCCACTTTGGGCAAAAAGGCCTCTTTGTTGTTGTGAACCCACTGCCACATTGGGCCTTGCTCGGGGAACATATCAAGGGTTGTGTGATCAAAATGAACGCAGTAGCCCGTTTCAATAATGGTATCGCTAAGCATGCGCTTAAGGGCAAGCTGCTGGCGCCCTTTTTCTGATTCTACAAACAGCCCCGTTTCTATGGATAGGGTGCGAAGCGCTTGTATTATTAGACCTGGTGCATTGTTCCTTGGGCAGCGGGTTTTGCAGCTCATGCACTCGCCGCAGTACCAAATGGTATCGCTTTTTAGGAGGTTCTCAATAATGCTATCGTCGCGGGTTTGAACTAGGTGAGCAATGGTGCGTGGCTGGTAGTCGTAAACCTCAGCAGCAGGGCAAATGGCGGTGCAGGTACCGCAGTTTATGCATCCTTTTATGCCTTCTATAAATCTTACATCGCTATTTAGCTTATCAAAAAGTTTTCCCATAAAATTTTATAGTCTATCGATTTTTGCCGAAAAGGATTATTGTTAGCAAATATATAATCTACGCGCTATGCCCTTCTATTTTTGAGGTCTTTTTTTACAGTTGCTAAGGCGGCAGTTTTTTATGGCAATGGCTGTAAGTGCCACATTACTAAATTGCTGTTAAGGTATGGTTGGCAGGGCATTATAACTAGTATAGATAGGTTCTATATAAGCGTACTGCGTTAATTTCGGTATATGCTAGCCCAAGGTTATCAAAATAAGGAGAGCTGTTATTGCGTCCTTTTTTAATATTAATCTGATATGTTTTTCTAGCCTAATGCTCTTTGCTGTATTTGTTTGTCCGCTTCTTCTTTCTAAATTTGAAACCTAAAACTTACTTTAATGCTAGATTTTACTCAGGTTGCACTAGATAATATTGCCATTCATCGCGTTGGAAGCAGCGCACGTGAGGGCGAGCTTTTTCTTGCCCAAAAGCTTGTTGATATACAGGACGAGAACGTGCTTTTCCTTTTACAGCATTACTTTTTAACGCCCTTTAAGCCCACCTCTTTTTTCAGTTTTAGCCATGATGCAAAGCTTGAGCTAAATGAGGTGTACAGCTACGTAACCGAAATTTTTCAGAATCCCGATTCGCTGCTAGAGCAATCGGCAAATATTGCCCGTTGCTTGCACGCAGCAAGTCAGCATCCAAATATTAAGGAGGGCGAGCTTTACGTAGTACGTTTTAGCGATTGTGTTGTGGAAGGAGAACTTGTTGATGCGCTGGGGATATTTAAATCGGAATCGAAGGAGCACTTTATAAAGGTTTACCAAAAGCAGAACAGCTTTGGGGTTGATGCCGATGAGGGTATCAGCATACATAAGCTGGACAAGGGATGCCTTATTTTTAATACTGAGCAGGAGTTAGGCTTTAAGGTTTGTGTGGTTGATAGTACCAACAAATCGGACGAAGCACGTTTTTGGAAGGATCAATTTCTAAAGATTAAGCCCCGTGAGGATAACTTTTACCAAACTAGTGGGTATATCGATCTTTGCAAATCGTTTGTGAAGGAGGTATTTAACGACGAGAATAACGTGGAAAAGCCCGACCAGCTTACCATGATGAACAAAAGCCGCGACTTCTTCCAGCAAAAGGAGGTTTTTAACCAGTCCGATTTTGAGCTGGAGGTGATGCAGGAACCAGAAATTATTGAAGCGTTTCGCGATTACAAGGAGAAGTACCAAACCGAGCAGGGCTGTAACCTTAGGGACGAGTTTACCATATCTACCGATGCAGCCAAACAGGCCAAAAAGGTTTTCAAGAGTGTTATAAAGCTCGATAAGAATTTTCACCTATATATTCATGGTGGACGTGAGCGCGTTGAGCGTGGAACCGATGAGGAGAAGGGCTTGAGTTTTTACAAACTATACTTTGAGAACGAGGAGTAGATTGTTGCTGTAAATTTGCTACGCTTAGGCGTATAATACATAACGCTCCATTGCAGAACATCTGTAATGGAGCGTTTTTTATGCTAATTTATACTACGACAACCCTATCTTAACTTTTAACGCGGTTGTTGTTAGCAACCAGAATTTAACCACATTGCTAATTCTGTACCTTTGCTGCAAAACCTGTTGAGGGTTGGTTCTACGTATCTTTTTAAACAAACGTAGGTAGTACTTATAGGCAATAAGTACCCCAAGTTGTGCTTCCTTGGGAAGCATTTTAATTCCTTTGTAGGCCTCTTCAAAGTCAAGCAAAATATCGGCCTCTATTCTTTGCTTATCCTCGTTGGAGAATTGTGCAAAATTTACGTTTGGGAAATATACTCGGCCCAAATCAACATAGTCATCTTTTAAGTCCCTTAAAAAATTGATTTTTTGAAACGCAGCACCTAATCGGCGTGCAGGCACTTTAAGTTTTTGGTACTGCTCGCTATTGCCATTGCAAAAAACTTTTAGGCACATAAGCCCAACCACTTCAGCCGAGCCGTATATGTAGTCATTTATTTCATTTCTACTATACGTACTCTTGTGTAAGTCTTGCTCCATGCTATGCAAAAAGGCTTCAATTAGTTCGGTTGGAATATTGTAGCTATTAACCGTTAGCTGGAAACTTTGTAGTATAGGATTTGTGCTTATACCCTTTTCTATAGCCTTGTAGGTTGTGGTTTTAAACTCTTCCAGTAGTTCCTGCTTGTTGTAGCTGTGGAAGGAGTCAACTATTTCATCGGCAAAGCGCACAAAGCCGTATATGGAGTAAATGGCTGGTCTTATTGATTTATCAAGAGCCATTACGCCCAGTGCAAAGCTAGTACTATAGGCCTTTGTGGTTAACTTACTGCAGCCTAAGCTGGTACTGTTGTATAGGTCTATTCGGTTAGCTGCCATACTTCTTTTGAATTTTTTCGGTTGCTAATCGTGAGCTAATTACTGCCATGGGTAGTCCTGTTCCAGGTAGAGTGCTGGCTCCCACATAAAATACGTTGCCAAACTTTTCATCGTTGTTATGCGGACGGAAGTAGCCAATTTGGTTAAGGTCGTGTGCTAAACCAAGTCCGCTGCCCTTGTAAAGGTTAAACATCTGCATCCAGTGCTGTGGGTTTAGAACCGTTTTGGACACAAGGTTTGCCTCTATGTTGTAACCAACGCGGCTGGATATATCCTTCATTATGTTTGTTGCCAGCCATTCGGAGTCGTTCCAAGTGGGTTTGTAGCGTAAGTCTGGAACTGGGCATAGAATAAAAATATTCTCGTGCCCATTGGGTGCGCTTTGGGGCGTTGTTTTGCTAGATACGTTTACGTAGTAGTATGGTTTATCAAGGCTGATACTGTTCTTAAATACCTTTGAGCTGTACTCCTTAAAGTTGTTTCCCAAAAAGTAGTTGTGGTGATGCAAACCCTCAATATTCCCCTTAACACCAAGGTACATGGTAAACGGCGCTAGGGTCCACTTCATTTTATCTAGCTTCTCGTTAGAGAATGCTTGTCGGCGGAGAACTTTGCCTCGGAACCAAGCTGCATCGGCGTTTATCACATAAACATCGGCATTGTATTGCTTGCCATTGTTATCAACAAGTGCCGATATTTGTCCTCCTTGCTCCCTAAAATCAACAATCTCTGTATTGTACTGTACGGTAATGCCCCTTTTGTTTATTTCGCGCATTAAGCCTTCCACTATTTGGTACATGCCACCCTCCACGTTATGGTAGCCATCGTGTTGCATCTCGGTGTAAGTAAGCATGGAGTAAACAGCAGGGGTATCAAACGGGGTTGCGCCAAGGAAAAAGGCCACAAGGGAGAATATAACTTTAACCTCGTATGAGGAGAAGTGGCGGTTCATTTCGCTCCACATACTGCGTAGCATTAGGGGCGCATGTCTTGGTGGTACACTAGCAAGCGCCGCAGCAAACTTTAGCAAGGAGTCGAAATTTCGCCTAATTATGCGATTCTCGGTATCGTGGAAAAGTCTGCCCGTTTTTATGAGGTACTTGCGCATCTTCTCTTCAAAGTTGGGCTCAACATCGCCAAACTCCTTAGCCAGCTTATCCAAATCCTTAAAAATGGTGTACCAGCGTGTGCTTCCGGCAAAGTTTACGGAGTATAGTGGGTTCATCTCAATAAACTTAAAAGGCATATCTATTCCACAGAACTGGGCAAACTCCTTAAATTCATAGCTCATGGAGAAGAATGTGGGGCCAATATCAAATGTAAAGCCATCGGCCTTTAGCTGGTTTAGTCTACCGCCTGGCTGATGGTATTTCTCCACCATCTCTACATCATAACCCAATGTGTTTAATCTGAGGGCAGTTGTTAGTCCTCCAAGACCAGTTCCTACAATAAGAGCCTTTTTCATCCTAATAGCCGAGTTTATTCTGGTTAGTGTTATAGTAAAAAGTTATTGTTACATTTATTATATGTGCCATAATGTTATAAATCTTCAATTTAGATAAAATATCGTACATTTAGGCATAGTAAAGCATTCTCAATTTTATTTTCTTATTACCATTAACCAATTTAAAATATTTTTGTTTAATAAATGACCAATAAAAGTTAATCAATAGTATGCGTGCATCAGTAATTGGTTCTGGAGTTGGAGGACTAGCTTCGGCTATCCGACTAGCTGTTAAGGGGTACAAGGTAACCCTGTTCGAAAAGCAAGGAAGGGTGGGCGGTAAGCTTGGTGAGCTTAGAATTGGCGATTTTAGGTTTGATACTGGCCCTTCGCTCTTCACTTTACCTACTCTTGTTGATGAACTGTTCAATTTGGCTGGCGATGTGGGATTGGAGCGCTTCTCGTACCGCAAGCTTCAAAATATTACCCGCTACTTTTATCCCGATGGCGTAACCCTTAATGCTTGGGCCGATGTGGATAGGTTTGCCTCGGAAATGCACGACGTGCTAAACGAGCCTGAACTTAATGTGCGTAGGTACCTGAGAGAGTGTGAGAAGCTGTACGGCCTAACCTCTAAAACTTTTATGTTTAGCCCATTTCCTAGCAAAAAGGCTTTTTTTAGCGATGAGGGTAAGGCAATTGGTAAAAACGTAATGCAGCTTAAGGCTTTTGAGAGTATGCATAGCGTTAATAGCAAAAGTTTTGTTACTAGCCATGCCGTACAGCTGTTTGATAGGTTTGCAACCTATAACGGCTCAAATCCATACAAAGCCCCAGGAACGCTAACTGTTATTCCGCATTTGGAGCATAATGTTGGTGCTTTTTTCCCGGAAAAGGGGATGTACAGCATAGCCTCATCAATGGAGGCATTGGCTAAGAAGCTTGGAGTTGAGATGGTGCTTAATAGTAGGGTGCAGGCCATAGAGTCGCGAAGGGGGCGTATTGCTGGGGTAAAGGTAAATGGCGTATCGGCTGCTGCCGATATAGTAGTTAACGATACCGATATTTTTGCCGCATATCCCGAGTTGTTGAGCCCCAAACGGCTTAGCGCCTTTTATAAAATGCAGAAGCCATCGTCGTCGGCACTTATTTTTTATTGGGGAGTAAAGGGTAATTTCCCCAAGTTAGACCTGCATAATATCCTCTTTAGCAGCGATTATAAGGGCGAATTTAACACCCTGATGCGCAAAGATATTAGTATAGACCCAACGGTTTATATATTCATAAGCGCAAAGGCTGTTCCTTCCGACGCACCTATGGGACATGAGAACTGGTTTGTTATGGTGAATGCGCCCGAGGATTGTGGTCAGAACTGGGACGAGTTGGTTAAGCGCACCCGAATTGCCATTGTTGAGAAGATTAAACGCACCTTAGGGATAGATGTTGAGCCCCTTATTGTTTGCGAAAATGTGCTAACGCCACCGCTAATAGAGCGGCGAACAGGCTCCTATAGGGGTGCCCTGTATGGTATTAGCTCCAATAACCCATTTGCTGCGTTTAGTAGGCATCCCAATCGTTCCCGAAGCATACAAAACCTTTACTTTGTAGGGGGTAGCGTGCATCCAGGCGGAGGTATTCCTTTGTGCTTAGCATCAGCAAAAATTGTTGATGAGTACATTAGCGAGGCGGG
>DHVO01000141.1:0-6269 GCA_002412705.1 Bacteroidales bacterium UBA5206
TGTCCACCGTGTCCTTCATCATATCCTTGTAGTGGTCAACATACGCCTTTTTCCATAGTACGGAGAAGGTTTTTTCGTCGATACCAATGTACTTTCTCAGCGCATAGTCGTAGCCACGCTTAGCAGTTTCCTTAAAAATGGGGTTTATAAGGCTATCGCCAAAGGTTCTACCAAGGAATGCCCAGAATGCATGACCATATCTGTACGGAAAGTACTTGTGCTGATATCGGGTCATATCTTCAAGGGTGGGGAAGTCGTTGTTAAGTATTGCATCGCGCATCCACATCGATGTCTGCGCATCGGTGCTACCAATGGAAAGGTACTCGGCCATTCCCTCAACCATCCAAAGAGGAAGGTTACGAACCGAATTAAGCGAAGTTGAATCGCCATTAATTAGCGAGTTGTACTGGAATGCGTGTACAAGTTCATGCCCTAGTACATGGTCGGTTTGGGCCCAGGTTTCAGTAACAGGCATAATAACCCTGTTCTTTAGCGCCTCGGTAACACCACCTGTACCAACTCCAATGGAGCCCATTATGGCTGTTGTTTGCTGAAAATCGGCGTGATTCCCGTAAAAAATTATGGGGTTTCGTTCTTTTATGGTATCACCAAATACTTGCTGGTGCATGTAGTACCATTTCTCGGCCGATTGCGATAGCGTGTTTACCAGAGAATCGCTTTTAAAGTAGTGATATATCTCAAAGTTAGGTGTTTGGTAAACATCGTAGCTAAATTTTCTATAAAGTGGCTTGTTTCTGCCAAAATACTGTGCTTTTGTGCTTTCGGGAATAGCCAAAAGCGCTACAAGGGAAATTAATACCCAAATTCTTTGCAACATAGCCTCGTATGATTGATGGTTGTTGAACTTGCCTAAAGTACTTTCAATATTTTTCCTAACAAAACGTAAGCCAAAAAAGTTGAAAGGGGTGGTGTAAAATTGCTAAATCCCTAGCTTTTCCTTTAGCTCTTTGTAACCACTTGCGCTTATTTTCACTTTGTTGCCGTTACGCAGAATACCAATATACGAATCTTTTTCGTAGAGTTCTATGGATGCTATTTGAGTAATGTTTACAATATACGACCTGTGCGTGCGAATAAAGGTGTTGGGGTTGAGCCGCTCCTCAAAGTACTTCATGGTTTGCTTTTTAACAAAGCGCTCCTGATTTGTGTAAATGGAAACATAATCGTCGCTGGCCTCAATCATCTCAATTTGCTCAATGGGCACAACCTGTATGGCCTTTCCTGTTTTAACTACAATGCGGTTAAGTGGCTCGTTTGGGGTAAGATTTTCGGCTAGTGTTTCGAGGTTAGGCGCACTTTTGGCTGCCATTCGCTCCTTAGCACGCTCTAGTGCCTGGAGAAACCGATCCTTGGAGAAAGGCTTTAGGAGATAATCAACTGCGTTGCGCTCAAAGGCTTTAAGGGCATACTCGTCGTAGGCCGTTGTAAATATTATGGCTGCAGGATGCTCAATAATCTCAAGAATTTCAAACCCGGTTAGCCTTGGTAGCTGTATATCAAGCAGAACCAAGTCGGGTTTAAGGCTGTTGATGGCCTTGGCTGCCTCAAAGCCATCGGCAAACTCACCTATAATCTCAATATTTGTGGATGCTGATAGGTAGCGCTTTAGTAGGTCTCTTGCGGGTTCCTCATCCTCAACTATTATAACTCTATACGTTTGCATCGCTTTTAAGTATTGGAATTCTAAGGGTTGTGGTAAATGATTTTTCGGTTTTTGTTACCGATAGTAGGTCGTTTCGTTCAAAGAAAAGCATTAGCCTGCGCCTTATGTTTGCCAGCCCAACACCTGTGCTTTTGCTTGATATAACCTCGGGATTAAAGGTGTTGGTAATGGCAATTATAATAATACTCCCTTGTTTTTCTATGGACGCGCTAATGTGCCCTGGTTCCACCGTTGAGGCAATGCCATGTTTAATGGCATTCTCAAATACTGGTTGCAGTAGCATCGATGGGATTTTGACCTCTTCGGCATCTTTGTTTAGGTTGATGCTGTAGGTTAGGCGGGAACCAAACCTAACGCGTTCAATATCGAGATACCTTGTGCAATTTTCAATTTCCTGTATAACAGGAACGGAGCTTTGAGGGGCTTGCTTTAGCGAGTAGCGTAGCAGCTCCGATAGCCTTATTATCATATCCTGCGCCTTATCTGGATCCGAAAGGGTTAATGAGCTTATGGAGTTTAAGCTGTTAAACAAAAAGTGTGGATTTATTTGCAGTTTTAACCAGTTTAGCTCCGCATCGCGGGCTAGCTCCTTTAGCTCTGCTTCTTTGCTTAGCTTGTCCCTAAAATTGCTAATGTAAATTGTAAGGTAGTAGAATAGAATTATGGTTATGTACAAAAAGGCGCCAGTAATGGCACGCCATGGTATAGAATCGCTTAAAAACAGCAAGTAGTTTGGTTTGCTGGGTTGTATGTACGCCAGTAGTAGCTGCGATAGCGATACCCACGCAAAAATGCTTAGTGCTGCTGTCCCTGCGTGGTTTATAATAAGAACCCAGATTCTTTTCTGCTCTATATCAGAGTATCTAACCCAAAACCAAAGGCCAATGGAAAGTATGGCAAAGAGGATGTTACTTGTAAGGCTATCTATTATTGATACGGCTATTTCCTGCTTATGAAAATAGTGTAAAACAGCAAAGTGAATCCCTGAAACCAGGATCCACCATGCTGCATAAAGTAATATGCCGTACTGTTTCTTTAAAATAGGGTTATCCATTTACTAGAGGCTTTTTATTTCGCCTCCTCCAAATATAACGGTTCCTCTAATAACTAGTTCCTTTTCTGGAGTGCCTTCTGGATTTTGGGTTAAGAATTTGCGCTTATCGGAGTATCCCCCAAAGATGGAAACAACCTCAATGCGCACTTTCCAGTTGGTTGGCACAATAAACTTTGAGCCACCAAACAAACAGAACATATCCAGTACGTTGGATCCTGGCGCTAAATCGGCTTCAAGCATCTCAAGGGTTGAGCCACCAAAGATGTTGGTTACCTTACCTCCACGGAAATTTTTTGAGGTGATTTTTTGCTCGCCTCCACCAAAAATAGCTACCTCATCAATAAAGTCGGACTGGTTTAGGCTTTTACCGCCAGCAAAGGTTTTGTGCGAGCCCCTGCGGCTAAAAATTAATATTAGACCTAGTGCGGCAAAAACTGTTGGCCAGAATAGCTGGCGAATGGTGAATGGGAAGTGGTAAAGTTTGGCAGTTAGGAAAAAGGCTCCAATTGCAATAAGTATTATACCCGTAANNCCAGTGCCAGTTAATCAGGTCGAAATTATCGGCAAATAGCAGTGCTCCTAGGGTTAAGAATACAATACCCAATATAATGCGCGATTGGTTATTGCTTTTTGGTGCTACGTTATCAACTCGTTCCATAGTGAATAGGTATTAGTGTGAAAAATTAGTTTTACTGTACTTCTGAGCCTTTCTAAAGCTTACGAAACAAAAGTATGGCTATTGATAGGTCTATAAAAGGTGTTATCGGTGAACGGCGGAAGTTTGTCGGTGAAAATGGGAAGAGGGAGACGTGAGACGTGAAACGAAAGACGTGAGACGTGAGATGAAAGATGAAAGACGAGATCGCGTATAAACCTTAAAGAATTAAAATTCAGGTGTCGTCCCGCTGGTGCTTGTTAAAGAAGGAGCTTAGCCATTAGTGTTTTTATCTAAAAACTAACGTCTAAAATCTATCGTCTTTCTTTTTCTCCTTCCCATCACTAAAACTAATTTGCTATTTTTGCTTTTTAGTAAAATGAGGTATTGGATAAACGGTTACTTTTGTTGTGCAAATCAAATTTCTTTTAACTCACTATTATTGTTGACTGGAGAATGATTTGTAGATAATAACCAGAATGTTAATAATATAAACTATATACTCGGATGAAAATCTCCTATAACTGGCTTAAGCAGTACATAAATGTAGAGCTTGACCCAGAGCGTATTGCTGAAATTCTTACCTCAATTGGTCTTGAGGTTGAAAACCTTGAAAAGCACCAAGCAGTAAAAGGTGGGCTAGAGGGTGTTGTTATTGGTGAGGTTCTTACCTGCGAAAAGCATCCCGATGCCGATAAGCTCAGCTGTACAACCGTTAATGTTGGCTCTGGAGAGCCCCTTCCCATTGTTTGTGGTGCGCCAAACGTAGCAAAAGGACAAAAAGTTCTTGTGGCTACTGTTGGTACAACCCTTTACTTTGGCGACGATGAGGTTAAGATTAAAAAAGCAAAGCTCCGTGGTCAGCCATCGGAGGGGATGATTTGTGCCGAGGATGAGCTTGGATTAGGCAAATCCCACGATGGTATTATGGTGCTTCCTGCCGATGCAGTTGTTGGAACTCCTGCCAAAGAGTACTTTAAGCTTGAGGATGATTATCAGTTTGAGATAGGATTAACCCCCAATAGAATTGATGCGGCTTCACATTTTGGTGTTGCCCGCGATTTGGCTGCTTACCTTTCTCAGGAGTCAGAGGTTAAGGCTTTGCGTCCATCTGTTGATTCTTTCAAGGTGGATAACACAAGTAGAACTATTCCTGTTGAGGTTAAAAACGCTGAGGCTTGCCCTCGCTATACTGGTGTTACCATTAGCAATGTAAAGGTGGCTCCATCGCCAGAGTGGTTGCAAAACCGCCTTCGCGTAATAGGACTAAACCCAATCAATAATATTGTTGATATAACCAACTTCGTGCTACACGAGATTGGTCAGCCATTACACGCATTTGATGCCGATAAGATTGAGGGCGGAAAGGTTGTGGTTGGCACTCTTCCTGAGGCAACCCCATTCGTTACCCTCGATGGACAGGAGCGTAAGCTTAACGCCGAGGATTTGATGATATGCAACGCTACCAAGGGAATGTGCATTGCGGGTGTATTTGGTGGAAGCGAATCTGGAGTAACCGAAAACACTAACAGCGTTTTCCTTGAGAGTGCGCACTTTAACCCAGTATGGGTACGTAAAACAGCGCGTCGTCACGGGCTAAATACCGATGCCTCGTTCCGCTTTGAGCGTGGTAGCGATCCTAACATCACAGTTTGGGCTCTTAAGCGTGCTGCTATGCTTATTAAGGAGATTGCTGGTGGTGAGATATCATCGGAAATTTTTGATGTTTATCCAACCCCTGTTAAGGATTTTGACGTTACCATTAGCCTAAAGCGTGTAACCTCACTAATTGGTAAGGAGATTCCACTTGCTACCATTAAGCGAATTCTTAAAGGCCTTGATATTGAGGTTGTAAGTGAGAGTGGCGATACCTTGCAGCTTGCAGTTCCCCCGTACCGTGTTGATGTACAGCGTGAGGCCGATGTGGTTGAGGAAATTCTAAGAATCTATGGCTATAACAATATAGAGATTCCAGAGAAGGTGAACGCATCGCTTTCTTACTCAACCCATCCCGATAAGAACAAGATTGTAAACCTAGCATCGGATTACCTAACGGGTATGAACTTTAACGAGATTATGTGTAACTCGTTAACCAAAGCCTCATACTACGATGGCTTAACCACCTTTACACCCGAGAATGTGGTTAAAATCCTAAATCCGCTAAGCAACGATTTGAATGGAATGCGTCAAACCCTTCTGTTTGGAGGATTGGAGACCATTCAGCGCAATATCAACCATAAGAGTCCAAACCTAAAGCTTTACGAGTTTGGTAACTGCTACAAGTTTACCAATATCGAGAATGCCGATAACGCCCTTAAAAAGTACACCGAGGAGCTTAGGATGGGTATCTGGATTACTGGCGATAGGGCAGAGGAGACATGGACAGGAAAGTCGCAGCAAGTAAGCTTCTTCATGCTTAAGGGCTATGTAAATGCTCTGCTTAAGCGTTTTGGCTACGATGCTGATTCACTAGAAGCAGTTGAGGCTCCCGAAGATGTTTTCGATTACGGATTACAACTTATGGATAACGGAAAGCCAGTTGTTTGGTTTGGTTTGGTGAACAGCAAGCTTCGCGATGCGCTGGATATTAAGCCAGAGGTTTTCTTTGCAGAGATTCGCTGGGACTTGTTAACCGCTCAGGCTGGTAAGGTGAAGATTGCCCTTAAGGAGATTGCCCGTTTCCCAGAGGTACGCCGTGACCTCGCTCTGCTTATTGATTCTAATGTTGAGTTTGCACAGGTACGCAAAATTGCCTTTGCTACGGAGCGTAAGCTGCTTAAACGAGTAAATCTGTTCGATGTATATCAGGGTGCAAACCTAGGCGCAAATAAAAAGTCGTATGCGGTTTCGTTTACCCTACAGGATGAGACCAAAAC
>DHVO01000141.1:6338-6647 GCA_002412705.1 Bacteroidales bacterium UBA5206
TGGCGGTTTTTTTATTTTATGGAGTGAAGTAATCTACTTCTTGTACTCAAACTCAATTTTACCTTTATTACCCGATGTACTAGAACCAGCAGTAGCATCAATATTGGTAATTTTTATAACGTAATAGGTATTCTCTCTACGTGCAATATAAATATCGTTTACAGCAGGGGCAGAAACAACAGTGCTTGGGGTTCCTGCGGTGTATGCTTGGTGAGCCTCATAAACGGTTGCGCCTTCGTAATCGTAGCTGTTTGCTTTAACAAATTGAGTTCCGTTACCATTCTTTACAGGGATAGTAGCTTTCCACTT
>DHVO01000197.1:0-7207 GCA_002412705.1 Bacteroidales bacterium UBA5206
CGCCTAAGAAACGGTACGTTTCCACTAACGGTAGAACCATTCAGAATCAACCCCAAATTCGAAGGGATCTGATAAAACGGGAAAAGTACCTTGTGCCCAACTCGCTTGTTATCTCAAGGGGATGCCCGCATCATTGTGACTTTTGCTATAAGGATGCCTTTTTTAAGGGAGGAGCATCGTTCTATACTCAGCGTGTAGATGAGATTCTTGCCGAGATATCAAGATTACCCGGAAAGCACCTCTACTTCTTAGACGATCACTTACTTGGTAATCCGAGGTTAGCCACAGAGCTATTCGAGGGCATGCGTGGTATGAACCGTGTTTTTCAGGGGGCTGCTACTGTAAAGTCTATTCTTGAGGGAGATCTAATTGAGAAAGCGGCTCAGGCTGGGCTGCGTAGCCTCTTTGTCGGTTTTGAAACCTTTTCGCCCGAAAACCTGAGGCAGAGCAATAAGAGCCAGAACTTGAAGGCCGACTACGAGCGCGCAGTAAAAAGGCTCCACGATTTAGGCATAATGATAAACGGTAGCTTTGTATTTGGTCTAGATGATGATGGTTCCGATGTGTTTAAACGCACAGTTGATTGGGGTGTAAGTAATGCCATAACCACATCAACCTACCATATTTTAACACCCTATCCAGGAACTCGCTTATTCGATTCCATGCAGCAAAGCGGTCGCTTGCTCACAACCGACTGGGATTTGTACGATACTCGTCATGTTGTTTACCAATCAAAAGGTCTTACTGCCAAGGAACTGGAGGATGGCTACTGGTGGGCTTACAAGGAGTTTTATAGATGGAGCAATATATTTAAGGCATCCTTTGCGCACGATTCGTTTCAGCATCAGCTAAAGCATCTGTTCTACACCGGGGGATGGAAAAAATTTGAGGAGTTTTGGAATATTGTTATCAATACTGGCGGCTTAAAGCGTATGCTTCCCTTGCTAGAGCTATTACTATGCGAGGTTGAAACCAAAAAAGCAGATAGTAAAGATGTGGCAATGCTTGTTCGCTAATTATATACTTTATTCATTACAAACTCATTGTGTTGAGTTTGTAATGAATAGTATTTGAAGTAGATGCAGCGTATTATTTTAATTAAACCAGCATTGTATTTGTTTCGTTTTTGGCGTTCTGTCTTTTCTCTCAATTTCCATATCGGAGAAGGGTAAGAATATTCCTTCGTATGTCATTGCTCCAACATAAAAAATCTTTCCCTTATACTTGTATTTAGCTTCAATGTATTCAATACTCTCAATTGTTAGCTCTTTCTCTGTAATGTATTCTTTTAGCTCATTAAACGAATCGAAGTAGTGACCAGTAGTTGTTGTTTTAGTATGATAAATAACGTAATAAGTGAATCCTGTTTTAAACTCCTTTTCAGATAGTTCTATTAGTTTATATGCCGTTTCTAACGTTCTGTTTTCTGGGTAAATGCTCACAAGGTCACACAAACCATCATTAATTTTATAAAAAACCTCAACATTCCCTAAAGTTGGATGATTCTCATATTCAAAGTACAGTCTATCTATGGTGGAATGTTCTGTGTTAAAATATCCAGGACTCGAATTTTGAATCCTTTCTGGTGTTTTGTTTAAAAAAGAGGATAATCCTTTAAATCCAAAGCCAATGGGAGTGTCGTTGTTTTTTGTACATCCTCCTATTACAAAGAGCATAATTAAGATTAATGTTAGAGTTCTGTTTCTCATAATTTGTTTATCTGTTTTAGTGTGAAATTGAAATGAAAAATACTTTTTAATTATCTCTGTAAAATTAGGCATTTGGGGTGCTTTGTGTTCTTGTGCAAATGGAGTGAAACAATATTTTAATATTAATTAAGGTTAGGATTTTTATCTTTACCGCCTTTAACAGAAAAAAATAGGTGATGAAGTTTTTTACAACAACAAAAGTTGCACTTGTTATGCTGGTTGCGATTTTTACCAGCTGTGCGGTTTCTACTAAAACAAAGCAGCTAAACACCCAAGCCAATACGGCATTGCAAGCGGGCGACTACGCTAAGGCATTGGACTCGTATGAGGAGATTATTACTTTGGCTGAGTCCAATGGCAAGCAAGCAAAACCACAGGTTTACCAAAGTGCTGGGGTTGCAGCTTGGAACCTAAAGCAACCCGATAAGGCCATTTCCTATCTGGAAAAGGTTAAGCAGAACGATGGAGCTGTAGCCGAAACGTTCTCTACTCTAGCCAAAGCCTATAAAGAGATAGATAACCTTTCTAAGGAGATCAATCATCTTGAGGCTTACGTGGAGCGATACCCTACAGGAGTAGAGATGGGAGAGATGCGCTCAATGCTCTTTTTGGCCTACGTAGAAAGCGAAAACTGGGAACCAGCAGCTAATCTTTGGCCTACTCTGGACGACGCGGCAAAGGAGCAGGAGCCATACTTAACGGGCTATTTAAAGGTTAATAGGAAGTTAGAAAAAGCATCGCTGTGCGATGAGCTGGCAAGCAAGCTAATTAAGCTTTATAAGAATAACCTTGAAGCGTTGGAGTACTTAGCCGATAAGCATTATTGGTTGGCTGAGAATAGCTATTTAAGCGAGATGAAGGCCTACGAGAAGAACAGAACTAACAAGCAGTACAAGCAGCTTTTAGCAGCATTTAAAGTTGCCAACGCAAACTACAAAACATCTCGCGATTACTACGAGAAGTTGTACAAGCTATCGCCACAGTCCAGCTATGCAAACTTTTTGGGCAATATATACACTCGCCTAGAGAATAAAACCAAAGCAGCATACTACTATAAGCTTTCAAAGAAGTAAAAATATTTACTGCACTATTTCAGATGCCTTAACATTTGAAATACGGTAACAGCATAAAACAAAAAATCCAGAGCAAACTGCTCTGGATTTTTTGTAATGTGAAGTATCTATTTAGTATAGGAAGCTAAGCAGAATACCCGCAGCAACCGCACTACCAATAACCCCAGCAACGTTTGGTGCCATGGCATGCATTAGTAGGTGGTTGGTTTTATCGTACTCCAAACCAATTACCTGTGAAATACGAGCGCTATCGGGTACCGCAGAAACCCCAGCGTTACCAATTAGAGGATTAATTTTGTTACCTTCTTTTAGGAACAGGTTCATGAACTTAACAAACAGAATACCTGCAGAAGTTGCAATGATGAACGAAACAGCACCTAATCCAAAGATGTAAACAGACTTAGGGGTAAGGAATCCTTGGTTAACAAGTTCCCCTGTTATTGGGTTCTCAACCATTCTTACTGCTTGAGTAGAAGCACCTACAGTTAAGCCAAGAAGGATGGTTACAATATCAATAAGAGGTCCTTTTGCTGTATCAGCCAAACGCTTGGTTACACCGCTTTCCTTAAGTAGGTTACCAAAGAATAGCATACCCAATAGAGGCAAACCGCTAGGTACAACAAACAGGGTAAGTAGTAAACCAATAATTGGGAATAGTACTTTCTCTAGTTTGCTTACAGTACGTGGAGGTTTCATTCTAATAAGTCTCTCCTTTGGAGTGGTGAATAGTCTCATTAAAGGAGGCTGAATTACAGGAACAAGAGCCATGTAAGAGTATGCAGAAACTGCAATTGCACCCATTAAGTGTGGAGCTAGTTTAGATGAGATAAAGATAGCAGTTGGACCATCAGCACCTCCAATGATACCAATAGCACCAGCCTCAGCACCTGTAAACACACCTGTAGCAAGAGCAATAGCGTATGCACCAAAAATACCAAACTGAGCCGCAGCACCAATAAGAATTAGCCTTGGGTTTGATATTAGCGCAGAGAAGTCCGTCATAGCTCCAATCCCCAGGAATATTAATGGTGGGTAAAACCCTTTCACTACCCCTAGGTATAAGTAGCTCATTACGGAGCCTTGTTCGTAAATACCAATCTGTAAACCTTCGGTAAAAGGAATGTTTCCTAGTATAATACCAAAGCCGATTGGAACAAGTAGAAGTGGCTCAAAATCTTTAGCAATGGCAAGGTAAATGAACAGTAATCCAACAAGGATCATTATTCCATGCCCCATTGTAAAGTTGGCAAAGCCAGTGTAGTACCAGAATTGAGCCAAGTGGTCGAATAGAAAGCTAATAAATCCTTCTCCTCCCATGGCTTATTCTCCTATAGTTATAAGAACGTCACCTTCCATTACAGAATCACCCTTGCCAACGCTAAGCTTAACAACCTTTCCGTCCTTATCGGAGTCAATGTTGTTTTCCATCTTCATAGCCTCAAGGCAAAGCAGCTTTTGTCCTTTCTTAACTACATCACCCTCTTTCACAAAAAGCTCAAGGATAATTCCAGGAAGAGGTGACTTAATATGTCCTGTACCCTTAGGCGCAGCAGGAGTGCTGGTTTTAGCAACCGATGGATGAGAATCTGTTGATGGTACAGCGGTTGGACGTACTAGTTTTGGAGTTTTGGTTGGGCTTAACGCTTTATCAACCTCAACCTTATAAACGGTACCGTTTACTTCAACCTCGGCAATGTTATCCTCAACAGATTGAATGTTTACCTCGTACTGGTTACCGTTAATTGTTAATTTATAGTTTTTCATTATTAGCTAGCGTTTGATGTGTTTAACTGAAGGAACACTGTTCATAATACCATAGATTTTTGAGCTCCATGGCGAGTAGTTTTTTCCCATTTTGTTAATGGTTAGCACAGCGCTTTCGTGGTCGTGAATGGCACTTTTGTAAAGATGTAGTGCCATTGAAATTGCGGCCATTTCTTCTCCTGTCGTGTTTTCCTGTACAACTTGCCCTTTTTGCTCATCTGCTTTTTTTGCAGGTCTTCTGAAATTGATGCTATATAGCTTGCTTAGGTTATGAAAAACGAAGTAAGCAAAAGCAAGAACACCAATAACAACAGACATCGCAATAATTGACATTCCAACGCCGTATGGGTCTAATCTTACAAACTCATCGGCTGCAGAAGAGGTCTTAGCTTGACCTACCGTAGCAATTACAAGTAATAAGTTCATAGTTACTTAAATTATAGTGGTAGGTTTGAGTGCTTTTTAGGAGGATTAACATCCTTCTTTGTAGCAAGTGCTTGTAACGCTCTAATAATGCGGAAACGAGTATTTCTAGGCTCAATTACATCGTCAATGTAGCCGAACTTAGCTGCTACGTATGGGTTTGCAAACTTGTCCTTATACTCCTGCTCTTTCTTAAGTAGAAGCTCAACCTTTGCCTTCTCGTCCTCAATAGAGTCAAGTTCGCGGCTAAGAAGAACCTCAATAGCTCCCTTAGGACCCATAACTGCAATCTCGGCATTTGGCCAAGCGTAGTTAATGTCGCCACGTAGGTGCTTAGAGCTCATCACATCGTATGCTCCACCGTATGCTTTACGTAGAATAATGGTAATTTTTGGTACAGTAGCCTCACCGTAAGCAAATAGCAGCTTAGCACCGTGAACAATAATACCATTGTACTCTTGGTTGGTACCAGGAAGGAATCCAGGAACGTCAACAAGGGTAACCAAAGGAATGTTGAACGCGTCGCAGAAACGTACAAAACGAGCTGCTTTACGCGATGCATTTATATCAAGTACACCAGCAAGGTATTTAGGCTGGTTAGCAATAAGACCTACAGAAACACCGTTGAAACGAGCAAAACCAGTAATGATGTTAGGTGCGTAGTCGCGCTGAACCTCAAGGTACTCGCCATAGTCAACAATGGCTTCAATAACCTCTTTAACATCGTAAGGCTTGTTTGCATTCTCTGGGATAATCTCGTTAAGAGAGTCCTCTAGGCGATCGATAGGATCGTCGCAAGGTGCAATAGGTGCCTCTTCTAGGTTGTTTTGTGGTAGGTAGCTAAGTAGCTTGCGGATAAGTAGGATACCCTCTTCCTCATTCTCGGCTACAAAGTGCGCAACACCCGATTTGGTAGAGTGAACACCTGCTCCACCAAGTTCCTCTGATGTTACCGTTTCGTTGGTAACGGTTTTAACAACCTTTGGTCCAGTTACAAACATGTAGCTGGTATTCTTGGTCATGATGATAAAGTCGGTAAGCGCAGGGCTGTAAACGGCGCCACCAGCACAAGGACCAAAAATAGCTGAGATTTGAGGGATAACTCCAGAAGCCATAATGTTACGCTGGAAAATCTCTGCGTATCCACCTAGACTCTTTACACCTTCCTGAATACGTGCTCCACCTGAATCGTTGATACCAATAACTGGGGCACCAACTTTCATGGCCATATCCATAACCTTGCAGATTTTTGCTGCAAACATTTCAGAAAGTGAACCGCCAAAAACGGTAAAATCCTGCGAGAACAGGAATACCAAGCGACCATCAATGGTACCGTAGCCGGTAACAACTCCGTCCGATAGGTACGTCTCTTTCTCCAAACCAAAATCGATACAACGGTGCGAAACGAACATGTCAAACTCTTCGAAGCTTCCTTCGTCAAGCATCATTTCAATACGTTCGCGCGCAGTGAATTTTCCCTTTTTGTGTTGGGCTTCAATACGCTTTTCTCCTCCACCAAGCTTGGCTCTTTCGCGAAGAGAGATAAGCTCCTGAATTTTTTGTTCCTGGATGCTACTCATTTGTCTGTAATTTTACTGGGGTAAGATTGAATTATTTATTCTTGTTCTCGCAAAGTTCAGTTAGCACACCAAAGGTAGATTTTGGGTGAAGGAATGCGATATCTAAACCTTCGGCACCTTTTCTTGGGGCTTTGTCGATAAGGTTTACGCCATTCTCCTCAGCATGTTTTAGCTGATCCTCAATTTTATCTACCGCAAAGGCAATGTGATGAATGCCTTCGCCTTTCTTTTCGATGAACTTACCGATTGGCCCTTCGGCATCGGTTGATTCTAAAAGCTCAATCTTTGTTTGACCTACCATGAAGAACGCAGTCTTCACTTTTTGGTCTTTTACCTCCTCAATGTTGTAGCATTTTAGCCCTAAAACATTTTCGTAGTAAGGAATTGCCTCGTCAAGGTTCTTAACGGCAATACCAATGTGTTCAATGTGAGATATTTTCATCGTGTTGTGGTGTTTTTCTGCTGCAAAATTAACCCTAATGAAATTATTAGGCTAGAATAAAAAATAGTTTTTGGGCTTTAATTGGCTTGTTTTTCAACATAAAAACGATCGTTTAAGTGGAGCTTGATGTGATGTTTTTATCCAGTTTGGGAATAAAAAGCCCTATCCTGTTGGTAGTAATTGCAATCGTTTGCGGGTTTGGCTTAGTGTTTAGTG
>DHVO01000197.1:7240-19883 GCA_002412705.1 Bacteroidales bacterium UBA5206
CCAATTATTATCTTGTAAATCTCATCCTGTATTCTGGTTCTGATGTTCATTTCTACTAGTTTGTTATTGGCCGCATCGGGATAAACCCTGTTGGATAGAAAAATGTAAACCAAATTGTACTCTGGATCAACCCAGACTAATGTGCCGGTAAACCCTGAGTGGCCAAAGCTTGATGGCGATGCGTATCGGCTCACTGGCGATGGTCTTTCTTCGCGAGTTTCTGGTTTATCAAAGCCTAATCCGCGTCTGTTCCCGTTGGTGCAGTTTGCACATGTGCTAAACGTTTTCATTGTTTCTGCCGAGAAGTACTGCTCGTTTCCATATGTTCCAGCATTTAGGTAAAGCTGCATTAGCTTGGCCAAATCGTTGGCGTTGGAGAACAGTCCTGCGTGACCCGCAACTCCGCCTAGCATAGCCGCGGCAGGGTCGTGAACATAACCATGTACCAGCTGCTTGCGGAAAACGATATCGTTCTCGGTAGGAGCAATACGTTCCAACTCAAATTTTTGTAATGGGTTAAAGCAGGTATAGTTCATTCCAAGCTGTTTGTAGAATAGCTCGCTCGAGAGCTCATCTAAGCCCTTGCTACCACCATTTTCGGCAACACGCTGTAGGTAAAGGAAGCTTAGGTCGCTGTACTTGTACTTTCCTGGTTGGTTAAGTGGCGACGCATTCATCCAGCTGAACACGGTGTCTCTAATCCCTTCAACCACATACAAATCTTTTGCAATAACAGACGGAAAGTCGAAGCTATAGCTATTGCTGTAGTATTTTGGCGATGGAACAGAGTGCTTGTGTAGGAACTGCTTGTCCGATATGGCTATAGAATATTTTACCGATAGGCTTTTACTCATTAAGCTATCGCCAGGAATTAAGGTTGTCATGGTTTTAATGTAGAACGGAATCCATGCTTGAAGTCCTGCTTGGTGTAAAAGGATATCGCGTATTTTTAGGTTGCTCTTGTTATTTGGCTCCTTAAACTTTATATGTGCGGCAAGGGGTTGGTCTAGGGTTAAACGCTTTTGGTCGGTAAACTTGATTATTACTGGTAGTGTTGCTGCAATTTTAGTAACAGAGGCAATGTCGTATAGGGTTCGGGTATCAACAGGAATGGTGCTTGTATAGGTGTAGCCTCCAAAGGCTTTGTTGTAAATTACCTTGCCATCCTTTGCAACAAGTATCTGCATGCCAGGCGTTGCCATTTTTGCAATGGCCTCATTTGCAATGGAATCAATTACATTGAATTTACTTGAGCTAATGCCCAGCTCCTCTGGTATTGTGTATTTTAGTCTTGTTTGCTTGGTTATTTGGTTTCCTATTCCAGCCGAGTAGGGAGTTGCTGCTGTTACAGGTAAGCTGCCGGCATTGGTTGTTCCTCCAAAAATTAGCTGTGCGGTTAGCTCCTGAGTAAGCGGACTGTTGTCGTACGATACTATAATGCCCTCAATGGCTCTCGTGTTAAATAGCTTAGAAAGGGCGTATGGTGTACCAAATAGCGAAACAATCATTCGTTTTTGGTACGAGACGTCGAATAAAAAAGTGGCTAGTTTGGGGCTTATGCCAAAGTTTTTTGAGTAGCGATTGTCCAGTGAGTGAAGCCCAACAATAATAAGATTGTACGATTTTAGCGAAACGAGTAGGCTATCGAACTCCTCAATAGGTGCGTCGGGGTTAATGCTATAAGTATTGATTGGTGCGTATAGCTCCATTTGCTCACGGAATGGATTACCCTTATCGTAGCCAACCTCAAGGTAAGCAATGTTGAGCGTATCTAGCCTTTTTATGGGCAGTGCATTGTTATTATTGATAATGGTTAGTGCCTTTTCGGTAATGGTGCGCTTAAGAAGCAGCGACGATGGTTGGTTTAAATCGCTAACCAAATTTTGTGTGTCAATTGGCTTAAAGTGATTTAGCCCTACCATGTACTTTGCGTAAAGCACTTTTTTGCAGCGTCGGTTTATCTCCGATTCAGGAAAATCTCCTTTTTCAACGGCTGCAACAATGGCGTCAATGGATTCTTTCACCTTTTCGGGAAAAACAAGAACATCGTTGCCTGCTTCCAACGCCATTAGGTTAAGCTTTATGGGTTTATAGTGTTCCGATACGCCCTTCATGTTCAGCGCATCGGTGTATATAAGGCCGTTGAAGCCCATGGTGTCAACTAGTAGTTTCTGCACTATTCCGTACGATAGGCTTGCTGCTAAATCCTGCGTTTTTTCAAGTGCGGGTATGTTTAGGTGAGAAACCATAACTCCCGAAACTCCCTTATCTATTAGCTTTTTAAAGGGGTATAGCTCAATGCTGTCTAGGCGCTGCTTAGAGTGATTTACTAGCGGAAGGGTGTAGTGCGAATCGGCATCGGTGTCGCCATGCCCAGGGAAGTGCTTGGCGCAGGCAAGTACGCCGTTATCCTGCATTCCAGCCATATAGGCCAGCCCTTTTTCTACGGTTTGCTCACGGTTCTCGCCAAAAGCACGGGTGTTAATTACAGGGTTTTGCGGATTTGAGTTTATATCAATAACAGGAGCAAAGTTAACGTGTACGCCTAATCGCTTAAGTTGGCGGGCAATATCAGCCCCCATTTGGTAAATAAGGCTGTTGTCGTTTATTGCGCCAAGCATCATTTGGCGAGGGTAGGAGAAAGTGCTATCCAAGCGCATACCTGGGCCCCACTCTGCATCCATCGATATAAGTAGCGGAACCTTAGCGCTTTGTTGTAGCTTATTGGTAAGGTTTACCTGCCTTACTGGGCCTCCCTGAAAAAAGATTATCCCACCAACGCCCTCCTTGGTAACAAAGTTTGTTAGCTCATCGGTATGGACTTTGTCTTTATTGGTGTAACCTGCAACCATAAATAGCTGGGCAACCCTTTCGCGGAGGGTTAGCTTTGCAAAAACGGAGTCAACCCATTGGGTCGATCTGGTTGAATCGGTATTACTAATTAGGGGATTATGTGTTGATGCCGAAGCAGAAAGGAAACTTATTATCGATGCGCTTAGCGCAATAAACCTCTTAATATGCATAGTAATAATGTAAAAGTCGTTTTTTGCTTTTTGCTACAAGTAGCTTCTACAAAACTATATCCAATAATGCTTTAAACAAAGGAGCTTTTTATGTTAAATTGCACTGATAAGAAAAAATGTGTACCAAAAGATTATACGAGGGAGGTACTTGCGGGTTAACCATTCTATTGCTTGTTACTTGTACCCAGTCTCTCGTTACCCTTTAGAATTAAACTTCCTGCGTTGTACTTAGTCATATCACATATTCTGTAACGTAGTTTCCCCGTAATTAACCTAATAAAATATCAACGTATGAAAAAGTTGTCAAGGGTAATGCTTGCAGCTATCTTGCTACTATCCTGTGCGGTTTTTGTACAGGCACAAGAGGCTCGCTTGCTCAGATTTCCCACGGTTAGCGCCAATAGTGTAGTTTTTACCTATGCTGGCGATTTATACTCTGTTCCACTTGCTGGCGGAATGGCTCGTAAGCTCACAACCCACAATGGTTTCGAGATGTTTGCTAAGTTCTCGCCCGATGGCAAGACCATTGCCTTTACTGGCCAGTACGATGGGAACACAGAGGTATTTACCATTCCGGCCGAAGGCGGAATGCCCAAACGATTAACCACTACGGCTACCCTTGGGCGCGATGATGTATCGGATCGAATGGGGCCAAACAACATTGTTATGGCTTGGACTCCCGATAGCAAATCGGTTATTTTCCGTTCTCGCAAGCAAACTTTCAACGATTTTGTGGGTCAGCTGTTTAAGGTTTCCGTTGACGGTGGAATGTCGGAGGAGCTACCGCTTATTTCTGGCGGTTTCTGCTCTTATTCGCCCGATGGAAAGCAGCTTGCATTTAATCGGGTTTTCCGCGAGTTTAGGACATGGAAGTACTACAAAGGGGGGATGGCCGATGATATTTGGATTTTTGATTCGGAATCGAAACAGGTGAAGCAAATATTCGAGAACCCCGCACAGGACATTATGCCCATGTGGATTGGTAACGAGATTTTCTTTATATCCGACAGGGACAGAACCATGAACCTGTTTGCTTACAATGTAACCTCTGGTGCAGTTGAAAAGGTTACCGATTTTACCGAGTACGATATTAAGTTTCCATCGTTTAATGGCAGCACCATTGTTTTTGAAAATGGTGGATTTATTTATAGGTTCGATGCTGCCTCGCGTAAGTTGTCTAAGATTGATATTAAAATTGCCGACGATAATAGCTTTGCTCGTCCCGAGTGGGTTGATGCAGCTAAACGTATCTTCTCATACGACCTTTCGCCCGATGGCGAGCGTGTAGTTTTCTCTGCCCGTGGCGATGTGTTTACCTTGCCTAGCTCTAAGGGTATCACCCGCAATATCACTGCATCGGCATGGGCGCACGACCGCTCTGCTACCTGGTCGCCAAACGGGAAGTATATTGCTTACCTGTCGGATATGAGTGGCGAGTACGAAATTTACATGCAGGCTCAGGATGGCTCTGATAAACCCATTCAGCTAACCTCTGGCGCCGATACCTATAAGTATGGCATACAGTGGTCGCCCGATAGCAAAAAGGTGCTATGGACCGATCGCGCTGGTCGCCTTCAGTATGTTGATATCGATTCCCGTAAAGTTACCCTTGTGGAGAAAGGCGAGTTTGGGCTGATTTACAGCTTCGACTGGTCACCCGATAGCAAGTGGATTACCTTCTCGGCTAATGATGAGAATCGCGTTTCCGTTATCTACTTATATAATGTTGATACTAAGGCTAAGCATGCAGTAACCAACTACTGGTACTCCTCATCGGGCCCCGTTTTCTCAAACGATGGCAAATATCTTGTTTTCGAATCGGATCGCGATTTCGACCCAATTTATAGCCAAACCGAGTGGAACCATGCTTACCAAGCCATGAGCCGTTTGTACATGGTACTGCTTTCAAAGGATACCCCTTCTCCCTTTGCATTAGAGAATAACGAGGTAAAGGTTGATGAGGCAAAAGCCACTGCACCTCAGGCCAAATCCGATAAAAAGGGTAAGGCCGACGCTCCTGCTGCAAAACCAGAAACATCTATTGTTAAGATTGATGTTGATGGTATTGCCGATAGAATTGTTGCCCTTCCTGTTGATGTGGCTTACTACGGAAACTACGCTTGTGTTGATGGCAAGGTGTATTTCTCCCAATTTATACCAGAGCAGCGTAAGAGCGTGGCTAAGGTTTACGATTTGAACAAGAAAACCGAAACTGAGCTGGGCGAAGGGTTGCGTTTCCGCATATCGGCGTCGGGTAAAAAGATGCTAGTGGCAAAGGGTAGAAGCTATGCAGTTGTGGATTTACCCTCATCAAAGGTTAGCCTTGATAAGCCAATTGACCTGTCAAACATGAAGGTTTGGGTTGATTACTCAATGGAGTGGAAGCAAATATACGATGAGAGCTGGCGCCAAATGCGCGATTTCTTCTATGTGGAGAATATGCATGGGGTAGATTGGAAGGCTATGCACGCCAAGTATAGCGTGCTTTTACCATACGTTAAGCATCGTGCCGATTTAACCTATATTATTGGTGAGCTTATTGGTGAGCTAAACGTAGGGCATGCTTACGTTAATAGTGGCGATATGCCAAGGCCAGAGCGCATTAATGTAGGTTTACTGGGTGCTAAGCTTAGCAAGCAGCAGAATGGCTACTTTAGAATAGACGATATTCTTCAGGGAGCATCGTGGAGCAAAACCCTACGTAGCCCTCTTCAAGCGGTTGGCGCAAATATTGCCGTTGGCGATTATATTCTTGCAGTTGATGGGCAAAACCTAAGTGCTACTGCCGATATTTACCAGCAGCTAATAGGAAAAGCAAATCAAACTGTGGAGCTGCTAGTAAACAGCAAGCCCGATTTGGCAGGTGCGCGTAAGGTGCTTGTAGAACCTATTGCCGACGAATCGCAGCTATACTACTACCGCTGGGTACAGGGCAACATTAAAAAGGTGAACGATGCCACAAATGGCGAGGTTGGCTACATTCATATTCCCGATATGGGCGTTGATGGGCTAAACGAGTTTGTAAAGCATTTCTATCCTCAGCTTCAGAAAAAGGCATTAGTTATTGATGATAGGGGCAATGGTGGTGGAAACGTATCGCCAATGTTGCTAGAGCGTTTAGCACGCGAGCCCTATAGGGCAAATATGCGTCGCGGAAGCAACCTGTCGTCGCCTATCCCTGCACAAACCCACATAGGTCCCAAGGTGCTGCTTATTAATAACTACTCGGCATCCGACGGCGACTTGTTCCCATACGGTTTCCGTCAGCTTAAGTTGGGTCCAATTATTGGGGTTAGAACATGGGGTGGCATTGTGGGTATAAGCGGCTCGTTACCATTTGTTGATGGTGGCGATTTGCGTAAGCCCGAATTCACCAGCTATGGACTTGATTCTGGCGATTGGATTATTGAGGGGTATGGTGTAGATCCCGATATTCGTGTGGATAACGACCCTTACCGCGAGTACATGGGCATAGACGATCAGCTAAACAAAGCTATTGAAGTTGCTCTTGAGCAGCTTAAAAATAGAAAATCATTGCCTCCAATTCCTGCTGCACCAGATAGGTCTAAGTAGCTACTTGGATTATTGGCAATAGCATTACATTTCCTACAATGGTTAGTTTAACGTAAAAAAGTTTGCCTCTTTGCACTAAGAGGCAAACTTTTTGTTTTAAGTACGACTTTACTATACCAAGCTAAATTACTTTTCACGTCTAACCATTTGTGCTATTTTTGCACCAACAAACACAACACCAATATGATCTCTTTTTTCCGGCGCATAGCTTTATTCCTGTTACTCGTAGGTGTATCGGTTACACTGTTTGCACAGCAAACCGTAACAGTAAAAGTGCTTTCAACTAGCGATGTACACGGGGCTCTATTCCCCTTCGATTTTATAAATAACAGGCCAACGGATCATAGCTTGGCTCAGGTTTACACTTATGTAAAGCAGGAGCGGGCAAATGCAAACCAAAGCCTTGTACTGCTCGATAATGGCGATATACTCCAGGGACAACCCGCTGTTTACTACTCAAACTTTATCGATACGGTAAACCAGAACATTGTGCCATCAATTCTCAACTTTATGGGTTACAATGCAGCCTCGGTTGGGAATCACGATATTGAGGCTGGGCCTACAGTGTATAATAAGGTGCGTGCACAGTACAGCTTCCCTTGGCTTGGGGCAAATATTGTTAACGAGGAAACGGGTAAACCTTGGTTTAAACCATATACCATTGAGGAGCGTCAGGGAATTCGCATTGCAGTTCTTGGTTTAACCACTCCTGGAATACCCAATTGGCTACCCAAAAACTTATGGGCAGGCATGCAGTTTACCGATATGATTGAGTCTGCCCGTTACTGGGTAGAGGTTATTAAAAAGGAAGAGAAACCTCACGTTATTATTGGTCTTTTCCACTCGGGTCACAATCCGTACTACGGCGATCAGAGCCCCGAAAAGCCGCTAAACGAGAATGCATCGGTGCTAGTAGCGCAACAGGTACCCGGTTTCGATGTTATTTTTATTGGTCACGACCACGATAGGATGAACAAAAAGTTTGCTAACGTTGCTGGTGACTCTGTTCTTGTACTTGATCCAATGTCGGCAGCAAAGCTAATTGCCGAAGCTAAAATCACCGTTTCTCTTGATGCAAAGGGCAACATGATTGGCAAAAGGGTTGTAGGAAAACTGGTAGAAACACGCTCTTTTGTTCCCGATGCCGAGTTTGTATCAACCTTTGCTGATTTTTATAATCGTGTTAATGAGTTTGTTGATAGACCTATAGGCCGATTTAACACCAGCGCAACCACTCGCGACGCTTACTTTGGCTCGTCGGCATTTGTCGATCTTATTCATAATGTTCAAATGGCGGTATCAGGTGCCGATATTTCGTTTGCTGCTCCGTTATCCTTCGACGTTACCATACCTACAGGTATGGTTTATGTTCGCGATATGTTTAAGCTTTACAAGTATGAAAATCTTCTTTATACCATGAAGCTTACGGGTAAGGAGATTAAGGACTATCTTGAGTTCTCCTACTCGCTTTGGCTTAATACCATGTCTAGTCCCAAGGACAATTTAATCCTATTTAAGTATAAGCCCAATGGCGAACTTCTTTTGCAGCGCGATAACCGGGCATCGTTGCTAAACTCTTACTATGGGTTCGACTCTGCTGCTGGTATTAATTACACTGTTGATGTGAGCAAACCTGTTGGTGAGCGAATCAGCATTAAATCTATGGCCGATGGTTCTGCCTTCGACCTAAACAAGTTGTATGTTGTTGCGCTAAACTCCTATCGTGGAAATGGTGGAGGCGGTCATCTTTTTGCAAAGGGTGCGGGTTTAACCCCAGAGCAGGTAACTGAGAGGTTAATAGGCTCAACGGAGCTAGACCTACGCTACTACCTAATGAAGTGGATTGAGGTGCGAGAGGTTATTATTCCAAAACCGTTGAATAACTGGTCAATTGTTCCCACCAATTGGGTTGAGGAGGCTAAGAAGCGCGATTACCAGTACATGTTTGGCTCATCAGAGTTTAATCTTGAGTAGTAAAAGTGAGAAGTAAATTTTTTGGAGAGGAGCTAGAGGGGGGGCGTTTCCTCCCTCTTGTAGAGGAGTTTTACTCGTTGCAAGGCGAAGGTTTTCAAATGGGGCGTGCGGCCTACTTTATTCGCGTGGGGGGATGCGATTTGGCTTGTAGCTGGTGCGATTCACCCATGAGCTGGAATCCTGGTGATTATCCGCCTGTTGCGGTTGCCGATATTGTTTCCCGTGCAGCCCAAACTCCTGCAAAAGCAGTTGTGGTTACTGGTGGCGAGCCTGGGCTTTATCCGCTCGATTATATTTGCGCTAAGCTAAAAGAGAAGGGTGTACAAACTTTTGTGGAAACATCTGGGGCATACGGTCTTACTGGTCAGTGGGACTGGATTTGCCTGTCGCCAAAAAAACAGCAGCCACCTGTTGATGATATTTACATGAAGGCCGATGAACTTAAGGTTGTTGTGGCATCACCCGTTGATCTTGAATGGGCTGCCGAAAACGCCCTTAGAGTAAAAGCGGGGTGCCACCTGTTTCTGCAACCAGAATGGAGCTGTGTAAATGAGATTACTCCGCTAATTATTGAGTTTATTCTACAGAACCCTCAGTGGCGCATCTCTATTCAGGCTCATAAGTACATGCGAATACCTTAGTTGTAAAGGTGAAATAGCATTTTGGTTTAGGTTGATTTAACCCTTTTGGGCATTATAAATTGTATCTTTGCTAAAGCTGGTTGCCAACATGTGCTGGTAGCTAGTTTTACTTACTACCAATAGTCTAAACTGCCTAGTTATGCCTAAACAAATAGCCTCCTTACTACTACTAATGCTGTTGTCTGTAATTGGTCAGGCACAACCTAAGCTATCAACCAAAAATAAAAAGGCAATTGCCCTTTACCAATCGGCTATTAAGGCATACGATAAGTATGAGTACGATACTGCCGAGAAGGAACTTGAACTAGCCGTTGATAAGGATAAAAACTTTATTGAGGCTTATCTTCTTATGGCTCAAGTTTACCAGGAAACCAGAAGGTATGAGCAGGCTATTGAAGTATCGGAAAAGGCCATTGCCATCAATCCCGATTTCTTTCCAAATATCTATCTGAATGTAGGCAATCTCAACCTTTTTTTAGGTCGATACCAAAGAGCTCTGGAGCATTTAACCAGGTTTATTTCATATCCTAATATCCGTCCCAACTTACGCGAAAAAGCGAATAAAAGCATTGCTACCTGCCAGTTTGCGGTAAAGGCCATTGAGAATCCTGTGCCGTTTAACCCCATTAGCCTTGGAAGTAACGTGAATACGCCGCTTAACGAGTACTGGCCTAGCCTGTCGGCCGACGAAAACACGTTGGTAATAACAGTTAACCTTCCTAAGGATTCATCGGCAACCGATATTTATAGGTACGGACAGGAAGATTTCTTTATCTCTCAACGAGATACTAGTGGCTTGTGGGGAATAGCACGTAATATTGGCGCGCCAATAAATACGGACAGCAACGAGGGGGCTCAATCCATTGCTGCAGGTGGAAATCATATGTTTTATACCGTTTGTCGTGGCGTTTGCAATATCTATGTGGCCGATAGGCTACCCGATGGTAGCTGGGGAAACCCGCGCACTGTTCCTGGTAAGCTTAATGCCGATAGGTACTCCGATAAGCAACCATCTATTTCGCCCGATGGTAATCATCTCTACTTTGTGAGTACACGCCCAGGAGGATTTGGTGGCTACGATATTTGGCGTTCGGCCAAGCAACCCGATGGTTCCTGGGGAATACCTACCAATTTGGGGGCAACCATAAATTCAAGTGGCGATGAGCAGTCACCGTTTATTCATTTCGATAACCAAACCCTTTACTTTGCCTCCAATGGGCATGTAGGGATGGGTGGGCTCGATCTCTTTGTAACCCGTAAGCAGAGCGATACAACCTGGAGCGTACCAGCTAACCTTGGTTACCCTATTAATACTTATCGCGATGAGGATGGCTTAATAGTAAATGCGCGCGGAACCACGGCGTACTACTCATCGGATAGGAACACCGATACTGGGCGCGATATATACACTTTTGCTCTTTACCCAGAGGTAAGACCCGTTCCATCGTCATACATTACGGGTACTATCCTCGACGAGAGCAATGGTAGGGCCATTCCTGCCAATTTTCAGCTAATAGATCTAGAGCGCAATGAGGTTATAATGCATACCAATGCCGATGCTCGGGGTGAGTATATGGTTTGCATCCCATCTAATAGGAACTACGGGCTATTTGCTTCAGCCGAAGGGTATTTGTACCACTCGGAAAATTTTAGGTTACAGGGCGTTCACTCTATCGATAAACCATTTAGAAAGAACATTTACCTTAAACCCTTTGCGGTGGGACAAGTGCTGGTTATGCGCAATATCTTCTTTCAAACCGATTCATACGAGCTGCTCTCTGAGTCGGCAGTTGAGCTGAATCGGTTGGTAGAGCTGCTACGCGTTAACCCTTTGGTTAGAATTGAGGTAGGTGGACATACCGACAATGTTGGCTCCGATAGCTATAATCAGCAGCTCTCCGAGAAGCGCGCTAGCTCTGTTGCCCAATATCTTATTGGTAAAGGGATTGATGTGGGGCGAATTACATGGAAGGGGTATGGGGAGCAGCAACCAATGTCGTCAAACGAAACGGAAGAGGGGCGTGCAGAGAATAGGCGTACCGAGATTCGAATTGTTGGAATATAGCACTTGACTCAATGCGCATAGAGATTGTAAAACCATCAGGCTTTTTGGCTCAGTACATTAAGTACTACTGGGTTTTGGAGTCCGATTTGAACGATGGTGCGGTAAGCGAGCGGGTTATTCCAACTGGTAATGTGGAACTTATGTTTCACTACAGGAAGCCTTTTCTCATGTCCAAGAATGGCACTGAACGGTTGCAGCCTCAATCAATTATAACTGGGGTTAGCAGTGGCTATGCCGACGTTGTAACTCAAGGAGAATCTGGGGTAATTGCAGTAACCTTTTTTCCTCATGGCGCATGTAACTTCTTTAAATTCCCCCTATCAGAGCTTGAGAATCAGAGTATTTCGCTAAGCGATATATTTGCCAACGAGGTTGCTGCTGTTGAGGAATTGCTCCAGAGTACAACCTCCCTTGCTGGGAGAATTGGTGTAGTTGAGCGCTTTTTACTAAAGCGTTTCAATCCCATAAGCACAAGTGCCTTGCAGTTTATAAAGCAAGGTGTTGATCTCATAAACCAGTCTGGTGGGCAAATAACTGCCTCTAAACTCTCCGATAAGCTTTATGTTTCGCCCAAGAGCCTTGAGCGTAAGTTTACCTCCCTTTTGGGTAAGTCGCCCAAGCAGTTCATTCGCATTGTTCGTTTTAATGAGGTTGTACGCAGCATATCAGCCCCAAGTAATGCATTTCTTACGCAACAGGCATACAAAAATGGCTACTTCGACCAGTCCCATTTTATACACGATTTTAAAGCCCTGTCGGGCTACACACCCAAGGAGTTCATTGCTAAGTGCGTTTGCGATTCGCCATTTACGCAGGAATAAACCATTTGTCGGTTTTTTACAATTTTGATTTTTTACTGCACAATACTTTTGCGTTGTTCACTTAACAACCAAAAGTATGGAACAAGAGATTTGTATTTCTAATTTAGAAAAGGTTTATCCCAATGGGCTCAAAGCTCTAAATGGGGTAGGCTTTAACGTACCCAAAGGAGCCCTTTTCGCGCTGCTTGGGCCTAATGGTGCGGGAAAATCTACCCTTGTAAAGATTCTTACCAGCCTTGAAAAACCAACAGCAGGCCAAATTCAAATAGGGGGAATTAGCCCTTTAAGCAATTTTGCAGCATTTCAGCAATACATTGGTGTTGCTTCGCAGGAGAATGAGCTGGATACAACAGAAACTGTTGAGCACTTACTGCGGTTTCAAGGCAAACTTTTTGGCTTGTCTGCTTCCCATGCAGAGCATAGGGCCAATGAGCTTATCTTTCAGTTTGGTTTAACCAATGAGCGTAACAAAAGAGCAGCAACCCTTTCTGGGGGCAATAGGCGCAGATTGCATTGTGCTCTCGCTCTGGTGCATAAACCCAAGGT
>DHVO01000206.1 GCA_002412705.1 Bacteroidales bacterium UBA5206
GTGGTTTTTCCTCCACCATTGGGGCCAATAACGCCTATAAAGTCGTTCTCGAAAACCTCGATGCTTACATTTTTGAGGACAATCTCGGAGCCATAGCCTGCCGAAACGTTGCTAACCTCAAGTATCTTATTCATAGTTAAGTGCTATTCTATGTTGAAATCGGATTTTGTAGCAAGGGCAACGCCTTTAGCCAGTATCCTCATTTCGTTGGGCCAGTTGTAGCCAAGCGGATTAATGGGGTAAACCTCGGCGCCCAGTTCCCATGCCAGAACTTCGGCATTCTTAGTGTCGAACTGGGTTTGAATAAACACCACGCTTACGCCCCGGTTGGTGCTAATCATGTTTTTAACCTTCTCTGCCGATGGGCTTTTGCCATCCTCCTCAAGCGCTTGTTGCTCTAAGTTGTAATCGCGAACAAGGTACCCAAGGGCGGGGTGAAATATTAGTAGCTTCTTAATTTTTGCCGATGCAGATATGCGGGCGAACAGTGAGTCTATGGCATCAATCTCAGAGGAAAGGGCTACCATGTTAAGGCTAAAAAGGTCGGCCTTGTCGGGAAACGCCTTAATAAGTGCATCAAGCGATTGCTGCGCCATGTGCTTATACTCTTTTGGCGACGACCAAATGTGCGGGTCCATATGAGAGTGTGCACCATTGTGATGATGATGGCTGTGGTCACAGTTATCTTCTAGTAAGTCGCGGTTTTCGGCGTGAATAACTATGTTAAGCTCAGGGTTTATATCCTTTATCTTTTTAACAAGTTCCTGCTCAAAGGGTAAAGGGCCAATGGCCATATATACGCTCGATTTAGATAGGTCTTTTAGCACCTTGGGTGTGGGTTCGTACATCTCGGGACTGGCACTGGGAGGTACAAGCACATTCACTTGAATGGTGCTGTCGGTAAGCCTATCTATAATGTATTTTTGCGGAAGAATGCTAACGGAAACAATGCTATTGCTTTTGTTCTTATCGCTACTGCTAGTGCTACAGCTATATACAAAGCCCATTGTAGCAATAATTAGAAATGCTTTTGCTAACTTAGCCATATTATTGCGGTAATTTTTAGTAGTTGTTTGTAATTGTTTTGATTTAAAGTAGGTTATGGCTACCCGTTTGGGAGGTGATGCTCAAATAACCTGTAAGTATTAGCTAACATCAAAGGTAACAATTATGGTAAACAGCCAAAAGCATTTAATGTTCGCTGTTGATCAATTACCTGTAATGCCTAAAAATGTTAAATTGCACGCAAAAAAGATGGAACGTCAGAATAAAGCGATAGAGCTGTTTAGGAGTGGGTTAAGCTGTGCTCAGGCAATACTTATGGCCTATGGCCCAGATTTAGATTTACCCGAAAGCGTAGCTTCTAGGTTGGGGTCGGGTTTAGGTGGTGGCATTGGTCGTTCGCAGGAGGTTTGTGGTGCAATAAACGCCGCTGCTATGATGCTTAGCATGAAGTACGGTAACTCCCAACCCGATGATTTGGAGAGTAAAGACAGAGCTGCTGAGCGTGTTAGCCAGTTTATGAAGCAGGCAGCCGCAGAGTTTGGTGGGGTTACCTGTATGCGTATAGTTGGTTTTAACATGTTTACTCCCGAGGGTAAGCAAAAGGCGGCTCAGCTTGATGTTCATAAAATGATTTGTGAGCACATTGTTACTCGTGTTGCTGCCATACTTGACGAGCAGATTGCTAAGAAGTAAGATACAACAATAGGTTTTATGCTTTTTTGATATTCTAACCCATGCAAAATTTTAGGTGTAAACTTTGGTTACTGCTACTTTACGTTCCGCTGCTTTTGGTGGCGGATTTGGTGTCGGCGGGTAATACAGATAGCCTAAAGCAAGTGCTATCGTCGGCAAAGGATGCAGAGAGAATAACCGTTCTACTGGAGCTCTCCTTGGAGCTACAGGGCGATGCCGAAGGGCTCGATTATGCTGTTGATGCATACAAACTGGCACAAAAGCTTAATCGTCCTCAGTCCGAGTCCGATGCGCTGTTCCATATGGGGAGGTACTATACTAAGAACTGGGAAGATTCCTTGGCTCTATCATTCTACAAGCAGTCGCTGGAGGTTAGCCAAAAAGCAAATTACTCTAACGGTATTGCTCGTGCCTTATGCCACATAGGAAAAACTTATGCCTACTTAGGCGATTCGCAGCAAGCGCGTGAGCATTTAAATAGCTCTCTTTCCCGATCTAGAGAGTTTAACATAAGGGCTCTAGAAGCCGAGGTTTTGTTAGAACTAGGCATTTTGGAAAAGGATTGTAATAGTTCCGAACAAGCCCTAAAATATTTGTTTCAAGCACTGGATCAGTATCAGCAGCTGGGTGCTACAAACAATGTGGCCTATGTTTACGAAAAGATAGGGCAAACCTATTTTCAATTATCCGACTATAGCAATGCTGCCGAGTACTTTAAAAGGAACATAGAGGCCAGCCAGTCCTTGGGCGATAGCTACGGAACAGCCATTGGCTGCATAAATTTGGGAGTAACCTACATCAAGTTGAGCTCTCTAGACTTGGCTCTAACACAGTACCAACGAGCCTTGGAAATACTTGAAAAGGGTAACGATAAGGAGCAAATTGCCAGTGCAAAGGTTGGTATAGCCCAAATTTACGAGAGTATGCCCCGCAACCCATTGGCTACAACCGAGAACGAGGTAAACTACCGCAAGGCTCTTGATTACTATACCCAGTCTTTGGCTCTTTTTAGGGAGATTAAAGCCGAGAATAAAAAGGAGTCGGACGATTTAAGCATTGCTCGCATTCTTAACAACATAGCCATAATTTACTCTCGTTTAGCAACCAATAATTTTATTGCGAGCTATGGTGAGGCTTGGGAGGACTCGCTGGTTAAGCTCTCCTCGTCGCAAATACTTACATCGTTCAACCAGTCGGTTGATTACTACAATCAGGCGTTAGACATCTTTGTTGAACTTGATGAGAAGAGCGATATAGCCAGTGTAAAAACTAACCTTGGTACCACATACAGCTATTCGCGAGAGTGGCGTAAAGCAGATGATCATCTTACTGAGGCACTTCAACTGGTACGGCAAATTGGCAATACCTATGAGCTGGCCACTACCCTTTACGCATTAGGCGATAGCCGCTTTAGGCAGGGACGTTACGATAGAGCCGAAGAGCTTATGCTTGAGTGCGTAAAGCTGGCGAGTAGCGTGGGACTAAAGGAGGTTGAGCAGAGTGGTTGCGAGACCCTATCAAAAATATATGTTGTAAAGGGCGATTATGTTAAGGCGTTCTCTTATCAGCAAAGGGCTACAAAAATAAAGGACGAGGTGTTTACCGAGAAGAGCCAGAAGCTGATTACTGAGATGCAAACCAAGTACGAAACCGAGAAAAAGGAGCAGGAGATAGAGCTGCTAAATAGGGACAAGGCACTTCAGGATTCAGTAATTCAGCGTCAGCAGCTTATTATTGTAGGTGCGGTGGTTGGCGCCATTTTAATACTTCTTGTGGCGCTGCTGATGTTTAGGATGTTCCGAGAGAAGCAGCGTGCAAATAGGGCTCTGGAGGAGAAGAATGCGCTTATTACCCATCAAAAAAAGGAGATAACCGATAGCATTCGCTATGCTGGTCGCATACAGAACGCCATATTGCCCTCGCCGGAGCTCATAAAGGAGAACCTACCCGAGCACTTTGTGCTTTTCCTTCCTCGCGATATTGTGTCGGGCGACTTTTTCTGGATTACTCGTCGCGGCTCAAAGGTTGTGGTTGTTGCAGCCGATTGTACTGGACATGGCGTTCCTGGTGCATTTATGAGCATGTTGGGCGTTTCGTTCCTTTACGAGATTGTGAACAAGGAGGGGATTCTACAACCCGCCGAAATATTGAACTACCTGCGCGAAAGAGTAAAAACAACCCTGTCGCAAAGGGGCAAGGCCGATGAGCAGAAGGATGGAATGGACATATCGCTTTGCGTTATTGATCATGAGGCCATGATGATGGAGTGGGCCGGAGCTTATAATCCGTTATACCTAATTAGGGGCGGCGAGCTAAATGAGTATAAGGCCGACAAGATGCCTATAGCCATTCATCTGAACGATCATTTGCCGTTTAATAATCATTGCATTCCCATTCTAAAGGGCGATGTGTTCTACATCTTCTCCGATGGTTACGCCGACCAGTTTGGTGGAACCGATGCCAAGAAGTTTATGACCAAACGCTTAAAGGAGTTACTTGTGCAAATATCCGATAAACCTATGCCAGAGCAGAAGGAGATTTTATACCAAACTCACCTTAATTGGCGTGGCGAACATGAGCAGATAGATGATATAATTGTTTTTGGAGTAAGAATTTAGGGCTCGTTAAATTTGTCCCACACCCTTATTCCTAGTACTGTAATATCATCAACCTGTTGGAAATCCTGTTGCCAATCGGCAAGGCTCTCCTCTAGTATATTCTGCTGAACATCCATTGGTAAATGGCAAATGTTCTTAATAACATCGGAGAATCTTCGCCTTGAGTACTTTCTGTAGTGTGGCCCTCCAATTTGATCTGTAAAGCCATCGGTGGTAATGTAGAGCCTGTCACCTGGTTGAAGCTGTACGGTAATGGTGTCAAAATCGGCCATTCGGGGGCTCATGGCAAGGCTCATTTTGTTACCCTTAACCTCAATTGGCATAAAGGCTATGCCCAAATCGTCGTTGGTTGGGCGCATAATTAGCAGGTTTTGGTTTGCACCTGCAAACCTAAGCGTAAGGGTTTTGGGGTCAACAATGCAAAAAGCAGCATCGAGGCCACCCGTTTGCTCACCAACGGTTCCGCGCTGCCAAAGCGACATTATGATGTAGGAGCGCATTTCGGTGAGCAACTTGCCGGGGTCAATGTCAATACGGTTGCCAATTAGCTCATCAATAAGCGATGAGCTTAGCATTACTAGCATGGCTCCGGGAACTCCATGCCCGGTGCAGTCGGCAACAGCAAAGGCGATGTTTTCCCCCACGGGACTGGTCCAGTAAAAATCACCGCTTACAATATCCTTGGGTTTAAAAAGCAGGAAGAAATCGCCAAGATATGTTCGTAGCGCATCCTTATCGGGTAGCAAAGAGTCCTGAATCTGCTTGGCGTACATTATGCTCTCGGTTTGCTGCTTAAACAGCTTCTCAATTTTCTCTTTTTGGTCTATAATGTTATCGCGTTGAGTCTCTATTTCGTGTCGTTGTGCTTCAATCTCATCGCGTTGTGCGGTAATTTCTTCACTTTTCTGGTTGATCTCGCCCATGTGCATCTTTAGCCTCTGGTTTAGCATTCTTGCCCGTATGGTAAAACCTATGGCCAGTAGTGCTACTAGCGATGCAAGTATGGTAACAATGGTGGTTGCTTTGGCTATAACGCTTTTGTGCTCAAGTAGCAGCTGCTGGTTCTGGATTTCGGCAAATTGGCTTTGCGTTTGTTGCTTAAGATTTTCAAGTTCCCTGGATTGCTTGTCGAATTGGTAAAGGGCCTCCAACTTGCTGATGGATTCCTGTCTCTCCTGATTGAAAATTTGGTTGTGAATTTGGATGTACCTATTCTGGTATTCCCAAGCCAGCTTGGTTTTGCCCGAGTTGTAGTGCAGCCTTGAGAGCAGCTCAAGTGCTTTTTCCTCTGAGCGTAAATCCTTTTGTTTCTTAGCCAGAGTTAACCCTTGGGTTGCATAAAGTATCCCTTTTTTTAAATCTTTGGCTTGAAGATAGAGCTGGGCTAACCCAAGTACCGATTGCGTGTGAAGATCGTTATTCCCGTTGCGTTTAAAGAACTCAAGGGCGCTGCTGTATGCTTCAATCCCCTTTTTGTACTCCTTTATTTGCGTGTACAGCGTACCTAGGTTTGTGTTAACTAGGGCAATGCCGTGCTTGTCGTTTAGCTGGGAGTATAAGTCTAGCGATTTTTCAAAGGCAGTCATGGCATCGCCCCTGCGTCCAAGGTGAGTGTAGCAAGTTCCCATGTTAAGCAGACTTGCTGCTTGATCTTTTTTGTTGCCTAGCGACAGGTCTATATGGTACGCTTTTTCAACATATTCAAGTGCTTTGGTGAAATCTTCTTCCAGAATAAATAGTTTACCAATGTTAGATGATGTGGCTGCAATTCCCCTTTTATCGCCTTGCGTTTCGAATACCTTGAGTGCATCAATGTATATGGCTATGGCCGCCTGGTTTAGCGATTGATTTTGGTATATAAGCCCAATGTTGGATAGTGCCATGGCCAAGGAGCGGTTGTCGCCTAGCTGCTTAAATAGCTCCGCTGCTTTGGTGTAGCTGTCGAATGCTTCGTTCAACCTATTCACCGAGTAGTATAGGGCTCCTAGCGTGTTGGACGATTGGGCAATAAGTTCCTTGTCGCCAGTTTCTAAAGCCATGGCGTGCGATTGGTTGTAAAGTGTAAGTGCCGAGTCGTAGTTGCTCACGTACCATTGGTTAAGTCCTAGGTTGTTAATTGCCCTAAGCTGTACCCTTTTATCGCCCTTCTCTAGGGCAAATCTGTATGCCTTTTGGTAAGCAATATTTGATGAGTCTATGCTCTCCTCATAGTAATGGGTTGTGCCAATATCCAAATGGCAAATAGCCATGTTTAGTGTATCCTTTAGCTGAGTGTATAGTATTAGCGATTTGTAGTAGTATTCCCGTGCAGCAGGAGTAAAGCCCTTTGCCCTAAGAATTAGCCCGTTGGTTCTAAGTGCACGCGCAAGGAGCTTTTGGTATTGCGCTAAATCGAACTCGTGTTTGCTCTTGTGCTTTATGTAGTCCCACCAGCCTGTTACTCCATTGTAGCTTTCTATGTTGGCGGTAATTATTCGTTTGGCCATGTCTAGCACAATAAGAGCCGAGTCGGAATCGGATTTTCTTATATGCTCTGCAATTAGAATAAGCTGTTTGGCTCGCGACGAGTCCACTTGCGATGTGTTGTATGCACTCCAAAGGCTATCTGTTTTCTGCGAGCCCTGAGAAAAGGAGTGGGCAGGACAAAAGCCCATAAGCAGTGATGCAAGTATCAAAATCAAACCAGTAGGCTTGATTCTTTGTGGCAATGTCTTGTTTATCATTGTTTTCATGCTCCTTTATTGCAAATATCTGAAAAACCGATGAAACCAACTGGGTAATTATTCTTTAAAAGTGGAGCTTTACCTGTCGTTCCTCAAAAAAATGGCACTCTAGGCACTGTTACTTTTGGGCTTTCAGACTAATAGGGTAGGCCTTCTGCCGAATTTTTCTAAAAATATCGCCATATTTACGTGGGTAATAAATGCTTTTGATAAATGGAAACATCTGTAAAACAGTTTGGAACGCTTCCCGATGGAAGGGTTGCTTATCTCTATCAGTTTAAAACAAAAAATGGAATGGAGGTTAGCATTACCAATTATGGTGGTGCAATTACATCGGTGAAAGTACCCGGTAGTAACGGTGTTGTACAGGAGGTTACTGCAGGTTTTCCAACCCTTGATGGTTACTTGGGTAACCACCCCCATTTTGGTGTTTTGGTGGGGCGCTATGCCAATAGGATTGCCAAGGGTAGCTTTACTATCGATGGCAATACCTTTACCCTGCCTATTAATAATGGCCCTAACCATTTACATGGAGGCGATAATGGCTTTCATCGTAAGCTGTGGGAGCACAACCTAAAGGAACTTCCCGATGGATCGGCGCTAGAGCTCTCCTGTGTTAGTCCGCATATGGATCAGGGATACCCCGGCGAGCTAACCGTTAGGGTTACTTACACAATTCTGCAGTCCAACGAAATTCGCATAGAGTATTACGCTGTAACATCGGCCGCAACGCACGTTAACCTTACCAGCCACGTTTATTTTAACCTTAATGGCTTTACCGATGATGTAATGCGCCATATGCTCTCCATTAACGCATACGGTTATACTCCTATTGATTCAAATCAGATTCCCACTGGCGAGATACGTAAGGCAGAGGGAACTCCTTATGGTTTTTCCATTCCAAAGGCAATAGGTTCCGATTTTGACCTAGCAGGTCCAGGGTACGATCACAACTTTGTGCTAAACCAGCCACGCTGTCTTTCTACACCAGCGGCAACGGTTTATGAACCTGTAAGCGGACGAACGCTCACTGTTTATACCACACAGCCTGGAATTCAGCTCTACACCGGGAACTCCCTCGATGGTTCTGTAGTTGGTCATAACGGTGTGGCATATGCAAAGAACTCGGCTTTCTGTTTAGAAACACAACATTTTCCCGATACTCCCAATAAACCTCAGTTCCCCTCAACGCTTCTAAGGGTGGGTGAGGAGTATTCCCACTTTACCCGATTCATTTTTGGTGTTAAAGCCTAAAGCTAAAGTAAAATGCTAATGGACCAAGTAGTTGTTGATAGCCCCTTGGGTAAGCTTAGAATTGAAGCCGATGCTTTGGGAATTACGGCAATTACATTTGATGCCGAGGGGACTTTGGACATACCTGTAGAGAATGAACATATTGAGGCTTGTGTACAGCAGCTGCGCGAGTACTTTAGCGGCGAGCGTGTCTCCTTTGACTTGCAGCTAAACCCTAAGGGTACCAATTTTCAGCGTGCTGTATGGGATTTGGTGTATAAAATTCCCTACGGGAAAACCGATTCGTATGGTGCCATTGCCATCCAGCTGGGCGATGCAAAGTTGAGTCGTGCCGTAGGATTGGCAAACGGCGCAAACCCCATACCCATTGTAGTACCTTGCCATAGGGTTATTGGCGCTAACGGAAAACTTACGGGCTATGCTGGAGGCTTGCAGCGTAAGGAGTGGCTGCTAAACCATGAGTGGAGCAAGTCCGGAAATAAGGGACAGCTGATAATTCAATTTTAGAGGTAGCTCAAGTATTGGGTTCTACTTTTGCCCTTACATTGTGTTAAATAACTATACCTAGAGTGCTGTAATTCATTAATATTATAGTAATTTAGTGGTGCTTTTAGCGCCAGGCATTAAGGTTTACCCAAACATACAGATTTGCAAAAACAACGTTGATATGATTAAAAAGATTGTTGTTCCCTTTATTCTTGCCTCCATGCTATTATGGAGTTGTAGCGAGGGGAAGAAACCTGTTCGCAATGTAATTGATGTACATAAAATGTCGGTTAGCATTGTGAATAACGGTAATGTTGAATTCAATTCGTGGTTCTTAGATAAAACCATGAGGCTAGATTACTTCCATACGGGACGATACGACCAAGAGAATTTTGCTGTAGATAAAGTTGTATCGGATGGTATTTGGTCTGGTAGCAAAACCCAGCTAATAGATGAGCTTGAACTGGGACTTTACTTTTTTGAGGTTATTGATACTGCAACCAACCAGCTGCTTTACTCTAGAGGTTTTGCTAGTATCTTTGGCGAGTGGCAAACTATACCCGATGCCGAGGTGCAGTGGGGTACGTTTCACGAATCCATACGCTTCCCTTGGCCACTCAAACCCGTTTCGGTTATTATTAGTAAGCGCGATGCAAATAATGTGTTCCAGCCAATTTGGGCTACCATTATCGACCCTGCTTCGCGTCAGGTTAATCCTGCCGATATGAAGCACACCAATAGCATTTATACTATTGCCGATAATGGCCCTGCATCGGAAAAGGTAGATATTGTGATTCTAGGCGATGGATACTCTCACAAGGAGATGGAGAAGTTTAGGCGCGATGCCAAACGCTTAACCGAAGCGCTACTCACTGCTGAACCCTACGCATCGCGGAGAGCCGATATTAATGTACGCGCAATAGAAACACCAGCCGAAGAGTCGGGCGTAAGCAAACCACACCACGGCGTGTATAAGCGCACACCACTTTCGGCGCATTACAGCAGTTTCGACTCGGAGCGTTATGTATTGGCATACGATAACCGCACCATTCGCAACGTTGCATCGGCTGTCCCATACGACTTTATGGTTATTCTGGTTAACGAGAAAACCTATGGTGGCGGTGGAATATACAACTTGTACACTACCGTGTCGTCCGATAACCTGTTTGCCGAGTACATAATGATTCACGAAATGGGTCACCACATGGGCGCTCTTGCCGATGAGTATTACACATCGGCCGTTGCATACGAGGTTCCCAAAATTACCGTTGAACCATGGGAAACAAACATAACCGCGCTGCTGGATCCAAATAACCTTAAGTGGCATGATTTGGTTGAGGCGGAAACGCCAGTTCCTACACCTTGGAATAAGGAGGTTTTTGATACTCATGGCTACAGCATACAGCGTGAGCGCGATAGCCTTCGTGCAGCCCATGTCCCTGAAAAAGTTATGGAGGCTCTATTCCTACGCCAAAAGGCAACCGAAGACGAGCTCTTTGCTCAGGAACAGTATCGCGATAAGGTTGGTGCCTTTGAGGGAGCCGGTTATATGGCTAAAGGGTTGTACCGCTCGCAGGTTGATTGTATAATGTACACCCGTCACAACATCTTTTGTAAGGTTTGCCAGCGCAGCCTTAGCGATGTAATGGATCAGTATGTTAAGTAGCATTACCAGTTAATTACTATACAAAGCGGATTGTTTAAAATAACAATCCGCTTTTTTTATTATATCCCTCTAAACTTGGTGTTGGGGTATATTTTCTATTCCGTTTTTTTGTAATTTGTGATTGGGTATAAACGCTTAAAATAGATGTGGCTATGGATCCTGTTGTGAAGTTTGCACTTTTTGTGGTGTTCGGTTTAATTCCGTTTGGGTATGGAGTGGTGTGGTTCCTATACCGTAGAACCATTATTTTTTCTACTGCAATGACCGTTTTTATTGCATCAATGGGAATAGCAATTGTTGCTTTTACCATTGGCAACAAGGGGTTTAGTCATATAGCATGGGCTGTTCCAGTATGCCTTGTTTGGCTGCTTAGCGCAAACATGGTAGCCAAGCGTATTGTTAAGCGTCCTATTCAGGAGCTTAACAAAAAAATTAACGAGATGTCCAATGGTGAGCTCAACATTAGAATCAGCAAGCAAACCCTTTCACAGAAAAATGAGGTTGGACAAATTGCCCATTCCGTTATTTCGCTTAGGGATGAGCTAAAATCGGTTATGCAGGAGATTCATGCCTGTGCGCATAGCGTAACACAAATGGGCGAGGAGCTAAAGCGTTTTGCGGTTAACCTATCGGAGGGAACAACAATGCAATCGGCATCGGTTGAGGAGCTGTCCAGCAGCATGGAGGATATGGTTACCTTTATCACTCAGAATGCAACCAACGCCAAGGAGACCGAGGTGCTTGCCATTGAGGCATCGCGTAAGTTGGAAACAAGCAACCAAACCATAGAGAGCGCGTTGGGTTACAACCAAACCATAGCCGAGAGGATATCAATTATTAACGATATCGCTTTTCAAACCAATATTCTAGCGCTTAACGCTGCTGTTGAGGCTGCCCGCGCAGGTGAGCAGGGACGTGGCTTTGCCGTTGTGGCGCAGGAGGTACGCAAACTTGCCGAGCGGAGCCGCATTGCAGCAGAGGAGATCGTTTCGCTATCGGAGCAAGGGATACGTGTGTCGGCCAACGCAAAGGAGAACCTGCAAATGGTTGTACCCCAAATACGGCGTACATCGCAGCTAGTGCAGGAAATTAGCGCTGCCAGTGGCGAACAGAGCCACGGTTCAAACCAAATCCATCAGGCAATAGCACAGGTTAGCTCGCAGTCGCAGGAAGCAGCACAAACAGCCGATATGCTTGTTGATGCCGCATCAAATTTAAAGGAGCACTCGGAAACATTATTAACCTCTATTGGTTTCTTTAAGATAAACTAAGCGTTAGTAGGTTCTATTTACATCAGCAATGGCATACTGTGATGATGCTGATGTTCGAATAATTATACTATCGATAAATATGAACTAATAAGAATATAGAATGAATTTTTCAGATTGGATAACAATAGTTTCTATTTTGCTTGCCGTTTTGATAGCTGTTTTCAAATTTGACGAGTGGGAAATTATTTGGTTGAAACAACTCAAAAAATATTTTTTATTTCCACTATTGTTCTTATTTATAAGTGGTTTGTCATCTTATTTTCAAACGAATACACACCCAAGTTGGATTGAGTTTTTTTGGATAACTTCTGGCTTGCAATCAGGCGTTTGGTCAATTATCTGGTTGCTTTTCTTTTTTGTAAGTACCTTTTTTTGTTGGAGGAAATTTTCTAACGCGAAACCTTCGCCTGAGTTAATTAACAAATATTTGGACTATATAGATACCTACGAGCCTTCAAGATTTTCATCACTATTTCGAAAATATGAACGATATTTTTTTAATTCAAATGATGAACACGCTTGGTTTCCCTATGAGATCTTATTAACTAATAAAAAATGGTGGTCTATAGTTCCAAGTTATTTCAAAGAGGTGGTTTTTGAGAATCCGAATCGATTCCATATTATGAAAAGAGAGGTACTAAAATCACTCCTATTCGCACAATTAGATGACATTCCTCACTCTCAGTTAACAAATGAACTTGAAGCACAGAATAATGGAGTTGTGTTGTCAAAAGAAACCCCTATTCTAAATATTTTTTTATCAAGCCCTTATTATATAGAGATAAGTCGAGATAGTAATATTTTACTCCAAACAATAGATGAAATTGCTGATGAATATTTTAACTCTATTGAGTTCAAGGAAAAAGACAAAATAAATTTTCTTCTTAATCCTTCTAAAAAATCATTAAGTCAAGTTGCCCCCAAGTCTCTAACTCTATTCTATTATATTCAATTCATTGATTGTTATTGGTATCAAGTAATAAATTTAAAAGCAAAGGTCAGTGGATTTTTCTTTTATTTAACATGGACAGAGAAACTACTTGAAGCAGCACCTGTGTATATCACTAAAAATAATTGTGAATCTTTACCAAATTTGTATGTAGTTGCTGTTAATAAAATGCTTTCTAATATTAGTAATTGGATTGGGCTCTTCGAAAGTGAGAATCACATAGAATTAAGTTGGGCTGCGGAGCACTTTATTAAGTTAAATCAAGAAATACTTTCTTGCATTGAGGATAGATACCTGGATAAAATTCCTGAAGATTGGTTTGTAACAAAAAGTAAGTCTTTTTTAATTCGAATGATTGATTGCAGAAATATCTTTCAAGATAGGTTTAATCCAAATTTCAATGATAAGCTACGGGGTTTATCCAAACTGAACACTGCTTTTGAAAAATTGACTGATGAAAATTTTTATTTGGAAAAGGAAAAGCAAAACCTAGGTTATCAATGGTTGAAAAATATTTTGTCCATAGAATAATTGAAAATAAAAACCGCATATCTACAACATCGTAATATTATGCATTTGGAGAGTCCAACAAAGGTTTTAGTTTTGTTTATTGATTTTTCTTGAGGTTTGTTCGGTAAGCGTCTTGAAAGTCTAAGTGACAACATTGATTAATAATGATATAGGTTGCTTCTGATGTTTTACGAAAAAGCGTAGTAATGGAGATTCTGATTATTGTAGTAGCCGCTTTTGTTACGGCGATTCTCACTTTTTTCTCTGGATTTGGCTTGGGCACCATTCTTACCCCCGTGTTCATGCTTTTCTTTCCTGTCGATTTGGCCATTGCCCTAACAGGTGTGGTTCACTTCTTCAATAATCTCTTTAAAATTATTCTGGTTGGCCGAAAAGCCGATAGGGCAGTGCTTATCCGCTTTGGTGTTCCTGCTGTTATAGCATCGTTTGTTGGGGCATGGGTGCTGCTTCATATTCCCGATAGCCAGCCCCTGTTTGATTACACCCTGTTTGGTAAAACCTTTGAGGTTTACACTGTTAAGCTAATTATATCTGTGCTGCTAATCATCTTTGCAACAATGGATTTGATACCGTACTTTGATAAAATGCAGTTTGGTAGAGAAAAATTGCCTTTGGGAGGAGTGCTAAGCGGGTTCTTTGGTGGATTATCGGGGAATCAAGGGGCATTGCGTAGCGCCTTTCTAATTAAGGCTGGGTTAACCAAGGAGGCGTTTATTGGAACCGCAGTGGTGGTTTCAACCTTTGTTGATTTTACTAGGCTAAGCGTTTACGCTACACGGTTTGTTAAATCGGGCCTGTCCGATAATATTATGCTTGTGGTGTTTGCTATACTTGCAGCAATATCGGGGGCTTACATTGGGAATAGGCTACTTAAAAAGGTTACTATAAAGTATATTCAGATACTAATAGCCATAATGCTAATTATTGTATCGTTGGCGTTAGGTTCGGGTTTAATTTAGCAGTAAAACTATGAAACTAGGAGTAATAATTGAGACCAAGGAGTTTGAGAAAGCATGGAACGCGTTCCGTTTTGCTGTTACGGCAAAGAAGGAGGGGCATGAGGTTAAGGTTTTCCTTATGGGTGAGGCCGTTGAGTGTGAGGGGTTAACCCACCCAAAGTACAACGTTGATGAGCAGCTAAAGGCGTTTGTTAATGTTGGTGGAGAGATACTTGCCTGTGGTACATGCCTAAAATCGCGGCAGCTAAACGCAACCGAGGCTTGTCCTATGTCAACAATGGTTGATTGTGTAAACCTTGTTGTTTGGGCCGATAAGACGGTTACGTTTTAAGTAGCAACGATTTTGATAGCAAATCGGGGCAACCAATTCACTGGCTGCCCCGTTTTTAGTAATATGCTTTTGGTGTTACTCCTTTTTGTAAATCAACCCAAATACCGATAGTTCAACCTTTTCGCAATCGATGGTTAGGTTCCATTTGTTGGTTTCGTTGGCGTAAACAATCTCAACGTTGCTCATGTTTTGGGTCCAAGCAAAGTTTCTAATACCATCGCCAATATCCTCAGTTCCGGTATTGTCATCTTTAAACTCAAACACAAGAGTTTTTCCCGCATCGTTGGCTGTCCATTTTCCAATAAGGCAAGTGGTTTCCTCTTTTGGAGCAGCCTCTTCGGTTGTAGTTTGCTCTGTTGCTTCCTCTTTGTTTTCGGTTGCATTACCGCAGGAGAACAGGGCAAATGCCATTGTTGCAGCAGCAAATAGCTTAAGGTTAACAAGTTTCATTTTATTATTAGTTTGGGGGTTAATAATGTGGTAAATATAATGTTTTGATTAACTAGTGGTACTCTGATAGTTGAATGGTATAAAAAAACGGCCAAGGAAAACCTTGGCCGTTAGTATGATGCAAAAATGTAGGCTATAGTAAACCTCTGTTACGAAGTAGAGGCTCAATAATAGGCTCTTTTCCGCGGAAGTTGGTGTAAAGTTCCATTCCGTCCTTTGTGCCACCAGGGGCAAGAACGTAGTTGCGGAACTTAGTAGCAATCTCCTTGTTAAAGATATCGCCCGATTCCTTAAACGCTTCAAAAGCGTCGCTATCAAGCACCTCGGCCCAAATGTAAACGTAGTATCCGCTAGCATACTCGCCACCACTGAAGATGTGACCAAAGTAGGTGCTGCGGTAACGTGGCCAAATCTCGTTAATTAGGCCAATCTTATCCATTGATGCTTTTTCAAACGCCTCAACGTTGATATTGCTAACATCGGCTGTGGTGTGGTAATCCATATCAAGTAGCGATGCTGCAAGATATTCAACGGTTGCAAAGCCTTGGTTAAAGTGGCTGCTTGCCTCAAGTTTTGCTACTAGCTCATCAGGAATAACCTCGCCGGTTTTGTAATGTACTGCGTACTGCTTAAGGTACTCAGGATGGCTTGCCCAATGCTCCATAATTTGGCTTGGTAGCTCAACAAAGTCTTGTGGTACGCCCATTAGGCCAGGGTAGGTTGTGTTAGAGAAAAGGGCATGTAAAGCATGTCCAAACTCATGGAAGAAGGTTTCTGTCTCGTCAAAGCTAAGTAGGGCAGGGGTATCGCCGCTAGGCTTGGTAAAGTTGCAAACAATGCTAACCACTGGGGTTACAAACTCGCCATCGGCTTTGATGTACTGGTTGCGGTAGGTTGTACACCATGCACCACCTTGCTTGCTTGCGCGAGGGTGGAAATCAAGGAAAAGAACGCCAACGTGCTTGCCATCGGCCTCTTGCACCTCGTATGCCATTGCATCAGGATGGTAGGTTGGGATGTCGGCACGCTGAATGTACTTCAATCCGTAAAGCTTCTCGGTTAGGTTAAAGATACCCTTCTTAACGCCTTCAAGAGAGAAGTATGGGCGAAGCATCTCCTCGTCAAGGTTGTACTTATCCTTACGCACTTTCTCTGCGTAGTACCACCAATCCCACGATTCTAGGTTAAAGTTACCACCCTCTTTCTTAATCATCTTCTGCATATCGTCTCTCTCTGCCTTAGCGCGTTTTAGAGCTGGAGTCCAAAGCTTGTTAAGCAGGTCGTAAACGTTAACGGCTTCTTTAGCCATGTTCTCTTCAAGAACATAGTCGGCATAGTCGGTGTAGCCAAGTAGCTCAGCTTTTTCTTTCCTGAACTTTACAATCTGGCTAATAACCTGCTTGTTGTCGTTTTTGTTGCCGTTGTTACCCCTCATAAAGTAGCCAGAGTAAAGCTTCTCGCGAAGGTCGCGCTTGTCTGAGTAGGTAATAAAAGGTATTAAGCTAGGCTTGTCTAGGGTAAATAGCCATTTGCCTTCCATGCCAGCTGCTTTAGCATCAGCTGCTGCAGCGGCTACAACAGACTCAGGTAGGCCAGCAAGGTCATCGGGATTGTCAATTACAAGCTGGAAACCATTGTTTTCGGCAAGTAGATTCTCTCCAAACTGAAGGCCTAGAACCGATAACTGCTGATTTAGCTCCCTAAGCTTTTCCTGTTGCTGCGCATCAAGGTTAGCACCGCCGCGTACAAAGTCGCGATAGTACTTCTCGGTTAGGCGAAGCTGGTCTGGGTTTAGGTTAAGCTCGTTGCGCTTCTCGTAAACAGCTTTTACACGGGCAAAAAGCTCTGGGTTTAGGTTGATATCGTCGCTGTGCTTAGATAGTGGCCCAGCAAATTGCATTGCAAGGGCTTGTAGTGTAGAGTCGGTATTAGCCGATGTTAGGTTGTAGAATACCGAAAGAACATTGCCAAGTAGATTACCGCTGTAGTCAAGCGCTGCAATGGTGTTCTCAAAGTTTGGCTCTTCGGTGTTCTTAATAATTGCGGCAATTTCCTCGTTGTGCTTTGCCATACCCTCTTTAACAGCAGGCTCAAAGTGCTCTGCTTTAATCTTATCAAAGGCTGGAACGCCAAAAGGTGTGTCGTAGGGTTTTAGGAATGGATTATCGGATGTTTTTTCCGATTGGCATCCTGCTACAAAAAGGAATACTCCTGCAGCAAGAACGGTTAACGTAATCTTTGTCATAATATTAAGTGTATTTTAGGGACTTAAAAAGTGTAGTAAAGTTAACGGGATTTTTTTTGATATGATGTATGGGGGGCGAATTGCTAAAGGGGATGGTGATTTTGTTGCTAGATTTTTTATTTATCTCATCAAACATACAGTTGTCTTGTTTGTGTTGTAAAGCATAAAAAAAGAGTTGAATCATTTTTCTTGTGTTGATAAATTAGATTGTACAATAAAAACATTTAGATTATGAAAAAAATATTATTAGTGATTAGTGTTATTTTGGTTGCAGCTTTTAATTGTAGTAAAGGTGCTGCTTCTCCAAATGATTGTGAAACGATTACTATTATTTGCAACGATGGTAGTGGTACAAACTTAATTACTTGTGGCAGTGATGCCGAAAAAATGGCGGACGTTGATATTGTGCGAGATGCTATTTGTGATTAATAGACTTCTGGTTTGAAGAGGAGGTGATTAGGCCTTCTCTTCTGCTTTTTAACTAAAGAATGAATTCATAGTTTAAAATATCATTATGAAACATTTTATCTTTCTGCTTATAATCTTTTATGCGGGAATTTGTAAATCGCAAAATTGCGAAAGAATTGATTCTGTTACGTTTGTTTTTTATTACGATTATTATTTCCAAAGGGACTCTCTATCCAAAGGGACACCTTCCTTCCAGAGTATGATGTTGCAGGTGGGGCAGCAGTTTTCCCGATTTTCACCACATCGAGATATTGTTGCCGATTCAATCCTTTGTGATAAGACCAAGAAGGCTTCGATTAATGATGTGTTGGCTGCTACTGGAAATTCTAAGATTAGTAATCTCTGTAAGTATAATATCTATAAGGATTATCCAAGTAAAGGGAGTGCAGTATTTACTTCCTTTTTAAATAGGAACGATAGGTATATTGTTAAGCAGAAGTTAGCGTTTGATTGGAATATCGCTAGTGAATCGGATACAATTATAATGGGATACCAATGCAATATGGCTACAACGTTTTTTGCTGGGCGCTTATACAAAGCATGGTTTACCCAACAGATACCCCTACCTGAAGGTCCATATAAATTTGGTGGGCTTCCTGGTCTTATTGTTAAAATTTCGGATTCCAAAAATCAGCATGTTTTTTTATTGACAGGTATTTATAAACCTGTTAATGCTTCAATTATATATAAAAGTGAATCGTTTATTCCAATTTCTGCCGAAAAGTATGTTGCAGCACTTGAGCAAAGTAAAAACTACGCACGCGATTTAATAATGGGTTTAAACATAGCAGAAGAGCAAAAGGCAAAGGCTTTGTATAATTTAAATATTGAGAATAATTTTATTGAAAAACCTAATAGAAAATAATCTGCTTAATATGATTATGTGCTTTTTTATTAAGTTATGTTCTGATGGCTAGTGGAAAGAGTTGTTAATTATAGTGTGACGCTTTATTTTTTTTATTGGCGAATAGCCTTTTGCAAAAAAAATAGCACATAAATACCTAATAGCGTATCGCCTTATCCCTTCACGTTTCACGAATTACCTTTCACTTATCGGCTTTATTCCTATTTTTGCATAAATATTTTTACTGCAAGCAGATGATTTCAGCCAATCAGGTTGCCGTTGATTTTGGCACCTTTCAGCTTTTTAAGGATGTTAGTTTTTTAGTAGGGGAGAAGGATAGAATAGGTTTAGTTGGGCGCAATGGCGCTGGAAAATCTACGCTATTACGACTTATTGTGGGTGAAATGCGTCCAACTTCGGGCGAGTTCTCCATGCCCTCGGGTACCCGCATTGGCTACTTGCCACAAACAATGGCCCTTGCCGATGGCAAAACCGTAATGCAGGAAACGCTTACTGCATTCTCCGAAACCCAAACCCTTGAGCGCGAAATAGCCGATATAAACCATCAGCTTGGGATGCGTACCGATTACGAGTCGGACGATTACATGAAGTTGATTGCCAGGCTAACCGAGAAAACCGAAAGGTATAACCTTTTGGGTGGCGTTACGGCTCAGGCTCAGTGTGAGCTGGCATTGCTTGGACTTGGCTTTAGGCGTACCGATTTTGATAGAATAACCTCCGAGTTTAGCGGTGGTTGGCGCATGCGTATAGAGCTTGCCAAGATTTTGCTAAGTCGCCCCAATCTGCTTTTGCTGGATGAGCCTACAAATCACCTCGATATTGAGTCCATTCAGTGGCTGGAAGATTACCTGCAAACCTTCTCTGGTGCGGTAATCCTAATCTCGCACGACCGCGCATTCCTCGATAATGTTACCAATCGCACCATTGAGCTTTCGCTGGGTGTAGCATTCGATTATAAGGTATCCTACTCAAAGTACGTTGAGCTGCACAAGGAGCGTAGAGAGCAGCAAATTGCAACCTACCGTA
>DHVO01000217.1:0-9268 GCA_002412705.1 Bacteroidales bacterium UBA5206
CCACATAATCATGTGGCGATTTATAGCAGCAATAAATAATAAAACCCCTGACAGGGTTTCAAACCCTGTCAGGGGTTGTTTCTTTGCGGCTTAGCGGCTTCGCGAGAAAACCAAGTTCCCAATATCTTAGCGTGCGGCTTTACAAGGAAGTGCCAAAGTACTATCCTTCCAACAATCCACCTAAAATAGAGCGAGATTCTTTGCCTGTGTTATTTCCGTATGGCGATATGGCCCTAATGAGCTTACTAATAGGCATAGACTGTAACCATACCCTTCCTGTTCCTCTAAGTGTGGCAAGAAAAAGACCTTCGCCGCCAAACACCATGCTTTTTAGGCTTCCCGAAGTTTCAACATCAAAATCAATTTGCGATTCAAACGCAACAATGCATCCCGTGTCAATTCGGAGAACCTCGTTGTTTAGCTGTTTCTCAATAACAGTGCCTCCAGCGTGAACAAAAGCCATCCCATCGCCCTCTAACCGTTGGAGTATGAAACCCTCGCCACCAACTAAACCAGCACCTAGTTTGCGGTTAAACTGCATGCTAATTTGAGTTCCCAGCGCAGCGCAGAGGAAGCCGTCCTTTTGAACAATAAGCCTGTTGCCCGATTTCTGTAAATCGATGGGGATGATTGTGCCAGGATAAGGTGCAGCAAACGCAACGTGCCTTTTACCATACCCTCTATTAGTGAAATGGGTCATGAAGATAGATTCGCCTGTTAACGCTCTGGCACCAGCAGAGAATAGCTTACCTAGAAAATTCTGGTTGGGCTGAGAACCATCGCCCAAACGGGTTTCGAAGGCAATGCCCTCTTCCATATAAACCATTGCGCCAGCTTCGGCTATTACTGTTTCCTGTGGGTCGAGCTCAACTTCAACAAGTTGAATGGACTCACCCATAATTTTGTAGTCGATTTCGTGCGATCTCATTGCTTAACGGTTTTAGGTTCTATACTTTTCATCTTCGTCGTTAAATAAGCTCATGTAACTTAAATACCTGGAGGGGTATATAAGATTTTCGTCCACCGCTTTAAGTACGGCACAACCGGGCTCATGTATGTGTGTACAATTGTAAAACTTACAGTCCTTAGCATACTTAAAAAGATCGGGGAAGAAATGGGAGATCTCATTCTGCTCCATATCCACAACACCAAATCCTTTTATACCCGGAGTGTCAATTATGTAGCCACCCTGTTTTAGCTTAAACATCTCGCTAAAAGTTGTGGTGTGCTTACCCTTAAGATGGTAACCCGATATTTCACCTGTTTTTAGGTTGAGACCAGGTTCAATAAGATTTACAAGGGTTGATTTGCCAACACCTGAGTTTCCCGATAGGAGGCTAACCTTACTTACAAGGAGTTCCCTTAATGCATCAATGTTATAACCTGTTTTTGCAGAGACTTCTACGCAGTTATAGTTGATGTTTCTGTATAGGTTAACAATATAGCTTAGCTTATCTTTTAGCTCATCCTGAAAAAGGTCAACCTTGTTAAAAACCAGCGTGGCGGGAATTCTATATGCCTCGGCAGTAGCAAGGTACCTGTCGATAAACTCTAGCTGGGTTGTTGGGAAATCTATGGTGATAACCAGCACGGCTTGATCTATGTTGGCGGCAATAATATGCGCTTCGCGCGATAGGTTAATGGAGCGGCGAATAATATAGTTCTGGCGATCGTGTACGCGTTCAATAGAGCCTGCCTCCTCATCGCTTTCTAGGGTAAAATCAACCCAGTCGCCAACCGTTACCGGATTGGTTGTTTTTGTTCCCTTTAGGCGGAGCTTCCCCCTAATTTTGCAGCTGTACGTATTCCCATCCTCGTCTTCAACCGTGTACCAGCTTCCCGTTGATTTTAAGACTAAACCCTTCTTCATCTTTTACTCGTTATGGTGTAAAAATATGTATTCTTTACCTAATCCCGAATGGGTTTAGTACATTTTAATGGAGCTAACGCCTACAGTTATAAAAACAAAAGCCCTCTTGAAGAGGGCCTTTTGTTTTTATGGGTAAAACGTTAATCCACTTTTTCTAGCGGTTTAAAGCCGTACCCCAGAATTTCGTTGGCATCTATAACCGTTACAAATGCGTTGGGATCAATCTCTATAATAAAATCCTTAATCATGTGTACTTCCCTACGGCTAAGGGTGGTGTAAATTATTTTGCGCTCTTGTCCTTCCCACATTCCCACTCCGTTAATAAGTGTACCACCCCGTTCAAGGTCGAACATTAACTTATGTCTAATCTCCTCGTACTTGTCGGAGATAATAAGTAGCGCTTTATCGAAGTTGGCGCCCGATATGGTCATGTCGATAACCTTACCCGTAATGTAAATAACAATCCAAGAGTAAAGCGGAATTTCCCAGTCGCCAAAGGCAACAAGTGCTAGTAGAACAATGGCCGAATCAACATAAATCATTAGCTGCCCAAGTGGAAGCCTAGTATATTTGGCAATTATCATGGCAATGATATCGGAACCGCCGCTTGTTGCACGGGTTTTAAATATCAGACCCAACCCAAAACCAATTAGTACACCTCCGTAAATAGACGACAAAAGAGGATTGTTTACCAATGGTTCGTAGCCAAAAACGTAGTGCTGAGCATCAATAAAAACAGAGGTTAGCACAAACCCTACAATGGTTTTTACCCCGAAGCGTGGGCCCAACACCTTTATGCCGATTATTGTTAGCGGGATGTTAAGCACTAGCCCTACAGCGCCAATGGGAAGACCATCGGGGAAGGCAGCAAAAACACCTTTGGTTAGGTAGTGCACAATAATGCCAATACCGTAAACACCACCCGGTGCAATGCGATGGGGATCGACAAAAAGCACAAAGCCTGCGGCAAGTATAAACGAGCCAAGTGTTATTAGTCCATAAGACTTAAACCATTGCTTGCTAAATGGTTTCTCTTTTGATTTGCTCCACATGGGTTACAAATTATGATTGTTGATGGAATAGAAATATGTGTAGTAATTACCACTAGTCTCTAATTGCGTTTACAGGGCACACTTCAATGGACTCTTTTACATGCGACATGTATGCATCGGTTATAGTAACGGTACATATATCTTGATCGGGTTCGCAGGAAGAGTCAGTGGGTTCCACTTTGCCATCGGCACGCGAAATTTGCCAAAGCTCGGGAGCCGCCGAAACGCAGAACCTACAACCTATGCACTTGTAACGAAGCAGTTTTACTTTTTTCACAGCTATAATGTTTGTATTGCACTTTCAATCCTCTCCACAACCATTTGGGGGGTAATATTGTTCATGCATGCGTAATCTTTTCTAAAACATGGCTTGTCGCCAAAAACGGAACATGGTCTGCAGCTTAGATCTACTTGTACTGCTAGCTCCTGCGATTGTTCCCAACCGTAAAACCCAGCAAAAGGATGCGTAGCGCCCCAAATGCTAACTACCGGTGTTTGTACTAATGAGGCAAGGTGCATGTTGGCCGAGTCCATGGAGAGCATAACATCTAGGTTCGACATTACCCTTAGCTCCCCGTCGAGCTTTAGCTTACCAGCAAGCGATATTGTGTTGGAGAACTTTGATTCCCACGATTGTAGTGTTTCCGTTTCCTGTGGCCCTCCGCCAAAAAGGAACAGCTTTGTGTTTTCCCTTGCTGATAGGAGCTTAATAACCTCCTCCATTTTGTTAAGCGGATATATTTTGCCCTTGTGCTTTGCGAATGGGGCTATGCCAATCCAAGTACAATCCTTATTGCCCAGGATCGTCTCCTCTGCACCTTGAAGTTTACAGGGTTTTGACATTAAACCTCCAAACGAGATGGTGTTGTTTAAACCTAAGGCTTTAAACACATTGGCATACCTAACCACGCTGTGGCCAAGCTGTGCAAAAACTTTATTGTTTTTGCGGGTAAGCGCTCTTTTTTCCTTACGCCCCTTGTCAATTACTGCAATTTGAGGAATAGAAGCAGAAAGAAGCAGCCTAAGTATTTTGGTTCTAAGCACATTGTGTAAATCGGCATAGCAACAGAACTCGCCAGTTTGCTTAAGCTCCTTGGCAAGTTTATACATACCCAAAAAACCTTTGTGCTTGCCCTTTAAATCGGCCTTAACAAAGGTGATTCCTGTAATGCCCGAAACCATTGGTGCAGCGAATCCCTGCGATACAAAAACAATTTCATAATCGGGGTTTTGCTTTACAATGGACCAAAGAACAGGGATGGTCATGGCAACATCACCCAGAGCGCTGAATCGCGTAACAAGAATTCGCTTTTTATTTGGCATGTAACCTGGAGTTTGTGAGTTTATAGCTTTCGGTGGTTTTAATTTTTAAAAAGGCTACCGGCAATTGCGCGGTAACCTTTTTAAAATTTATATAGTTGTCGCTTTACCAATTATTTACCAGCGTATAGAACTGGGTTTAGCGATGGATCGTTGTACATCTTCATTTGCTTGTACACCTTCATGTACTTTCGTCCAGTTTCGATATCGCTAAGCAGCTGATCGATTGCCGAAGAGAGGTCAACCCTTTGCTCAAGTAACGTTTTGTACTTAACGTCGCATTTGGCAATGTGCTCTGGAGTTGCATCGGTGCGCTTTACCTCTTGCTCCATGTGGTAAATCTTAAGGGCAAGGATGGAAAGGCGGTCCACAGCCCACGCGGGGCTCTCTGTATTAATGGTTGCGTCGGCGGCAGGTTTTACGCTGCTGTACTTCTCTAGGAAGTAGCTGTCGATCATCTCAACAAGATCGGTACGATCCTGATTTGAGCTATCGATACGTCTTTTTATCTCTAGCGCTTTAACAGGATCAATTTGCGGATCCCTAATAATATCTTCTAGGTGCCATTGTACAGCATCAATCCAGTTCTTGGTGAACAGTGAGTGCTCAATGGTTCCTGGAGTAAACGGAATGGTTGGGGTTGCATCAACGTTATCCATAGTATGGTAGTGCAGGGTGCAGTCCCAGAAAATTTTGTTGCAAAGTTGGCTGAACGTCATGATACTCTGAATTTGATTTCACGCAAATATGGTAAAGTTTTTTTACTCTAGGAAAGAACGTGTTGTGTAACGTAGATTATCCATTTGCCAAATTTCCAACTTTTAGCGGTTGTAACACTGACATCAATCACCAAACAAAGGGCAATATAGCTGCTGCTGTACAAACATTTTGCTCTAATTTTGTCCCTTTAAAAAATTACTATGTTACAGATATTTAGGTGGAACCGAATTGTTGGGGTAACATCCATTGTTTTGTTTGTTCTGCTAATCCTTTTTTTCTGCCGAAACTACATTCTTCGAGGTGTGGTTAATGCAAAAATTGCTGCCGTTGAGGCGCGATATGGTATTGATGTGCAGTACCGCACCATTACATGGAATGGATTAAGAACCATTCGTATAGCCGATTTTTTTGTTTATGACGCCCACCGCGATACGCTTGTCTCTCTTTCTAAAGCAAAAGTTGTACTGGCCTTTAAGGAGCTTATTAGAGGAAAGGTTAACCCGCTACAGGTAAATGCCGATTCGTTAAATGTTATGCTAAAGGGGTTGAGTTTGGCTCCATCGAAAGCTGCTGCATTGAGCGCTGAGACCTTTTCCGTTGACACCACTCAACACGATATTAGATTTGATACACGAAATATAAATAGGCTATTACGATTGGTTATTGGAATATCTACTTCCGATATTAATATAACAAACTTCTCGTTTCTGTATGCCGACTCAGCAACCCAATTCAACTTGCAAGCTCCAAGCATATCTAGCCTTGATGGCAAGTTTAGCTCTACAATTAGCTACTCCGAGAATAGCATGAAGGGCGTTGTTGTTGCCACTGGCCAAACGAGCAAGCATAACAGGACAATTAGCTTTAGTTTTAATGGTGCCAATGGCGAGGTTGTTGAAATACCCTATATTAACAGGCTGCTGGGAGCACAGGCCAAATTTTCATCTTTAAATATTTCCCTGGATGGCACCTTGTTGCAATCCGATAGCATAATGGTTTCTGTTGGGGCTAATGTTCGTAACCTGTTATTTTACCACGCGCTGCTTTCCGATAGGCAGGTAATGCTCCAAAGTGGCGATGCCCATTTTGATATCGCCTTGTCATCACAAAAGATAACCATAGATTCCTCTAGCTTTATAAGGATGAATAGCCTTACCGTTCCTTTTTATGTTGATGTTGATACACGAAGTAGCGTAAAGCTTAAGGTTGCTGCAAATACAGGATTTGTTAAGGCTGCCGATCTTTTTGGCTCGTTGCCCCAAGGACTATTCACAACACTGGATGGAATAGGTGTGAGTGGGGAGCTGCGCTACATGTTGCAAACCGATATCGATTTTCTAAACCCCGATAGCCTTAAGTTCTTTAGTAGTTTGGAACCCCGCAATTTCCGATTGGTACATCAGGGCGCAACGGACTTTACCGCACTAAGCGATACGTTTACGCATAGTGTGTATGTAAATGGGAGCTTGGTTAGACAGCTGCATAGTCCCAGTTTTGTTCCCATTAGCAGCATATCATCGTACTTGGTAAGCGCAGTTGTTGCATCGGAGGATGGTGGTTACTGGTCGCACAAGGGTTTCGATGCCGAAGGGTTTAGGTATGCGCTAGCAAAAAACATAAAGCAGAAACGATTTGCACGTGGAGGTAGTACCATTAGCCAACAGTTGGTTAAGAATATCTACCTAAACCAAAAAAAGAACCTAATGCGCAAAGCCGAGGAGGCTCTTATTGTTTGGCTAATTGAGAATAACCAGTTGGTTAGCAAGGAGCGTATGCTCGAGGTGTACTTTAATATTATTGAGTGGGGACCCAATGTTTATGGCGTTAGGGAGGCATCCCAGTTTTACTTTGATGTGGAGCCCCAAGACCTATCGCTAAATCAGTCGCTTTACCTTGCTAGCATTGTACCAAGCCCGTTGAGCTATAGGTTCCGTTTCGATTCCCTGGGTGTTTTGCGAAACGACGTTGCCAGCGATTTTTTCCATTTTGTTTCAAATACCCTATTTACTCGCGGTTTAATTAATCAGCAGGAGTTAGACTCTGTAAACACCAATGTTTTCCTTACAGGCGAAGCCTTAAACTACCTAAAACGGGTTGCGGTTGATTCGGTGAGTATGGATTCTACTATAACTTTTAATTAGGTGATATAAAAATACCTCTTACAGGGTTTTAAATCCTGTAAGAGGTTGGCTTTTATAATATCTTTAGTAAACCGATATCTCTTTTACTCTGCTTTAGCCTTAATAATGCGATACACCTTATCGCTCCTGCGAAGCAATGTTTCTGAGGCTATAGAGCAGCGAATGCCCTTGTTTACCGTGTCAACCGATTGGTCATCTACACGCACATCATCAACTGTGTACTCTACCACGCCCGTGGTTGGGCCTGTTATTAACAGCTTGTCGCCCTTGTGTAGTTCGGTTGCTTCAACAAGAATTTCGGCAACGCCAATCTTGGTAAAGTAGTTGGTTATTTTTCCGCAATAGACCTTACGCTCGGTGGCAACGCTACCGTAGTGGTGGCTCCATTCGCCTAGGCGCTGACCAAGGTAGTAGCCATTCCAGAAACCGCGGTTGAACACGGTTGATAGGCGTTCCTTCCATGCGTTAATCTTCTCCTCACCATAGGTGCCATCCTCAATGGCTTGTACCGCTTCACTGTAGCATTGGGTAACCGTTTTAACGTACTCCGGGCTGCGGGCTCGTCCCTCAAGCTTGAGCACGCGAACCCCTGCATCAATCATCTCATTTAGAAAACCAATGGTGCATAAGTCCTTGGGCGACATTATGTACTCATTATCTATCTCAAGTTGATCTCCCGTTTCGTTATCGGTTACGGTGTAGCTTCTGCGGCATATTTGTAGGCACGCGCCACGGTTTGCCGATGAGTTGGCCTCGTGCAAACTCATGTAGCACTTACCCGATACGGCCATGCACAGCGCACCGTGAGCAAACATCTCCAGCTTAATCTTTTCGCCAGCGGGACCAACAATGTTTTGCTGCTCAATGTTGTTGTAAATAACCGAAACCTGCTCTAGCGTTAGCTCGCGGGCAAGCACGGCAACATCGGCCCACTGCGAGTAGAACTTGAGTGATTGGGTATTGCTGATGTTTAGCTGAGTGGATAGGTGAACCTCTACGCCCTTTTCGCGAGCGTAGAAAATGGCGGCTTGGTCGGAGGCAATAACTGCGGAGATACCCGCTTTTGCCGCTTCATCAATGGTGCGGTGCATGGGTTCCAGGTCGTGATCGTACAGTACGGTATTCACCGTTAGGTACGATTTTACGCCATGCTCCTTGCAAACCCTAACAATTTCGGCCAAATCGTTAACCGTAAAGTTAACCGTTGATTTGGCGCGCATGTTTAGGTGTCCCACACCAAAGTACACCGAGTTTGCTCCACCCTGTATGGCAGCCATTAGGGCTTCAAAGTTCCCTGCAGGAGCCATAATCTCAATATCTTTCCTTGAAATTGGCATATTGTTGTATTTACACTATTCCCTTGCAGAATTCGCAAGGAAAACTGCGCAAAGGTACTAACCAACATTTGAAATAGAAAGTTTGTTTAGGTGATTGATGTTTTGGTGGTGGGTGTGGTTGGTAATGCGCTGAAATTTCGGGGTTGAGGCTCCAAAACCCGGTATTTACGCTTTTGGTGGTCGGCTACGCTACTGCGCCTATCCTCACGCATGGTAACCAAGCAAAGGTTTTGGTTAGTTTGCAAAGTGCTATTTTGGCTAGGTATTGCTTTTGCTGTTGCGGAGCCGCACGACTCGTGCGGCAGCGCCTTTTGCTTAAATGTAAATTTTATATCTGTGACAGTACAATTAACTTTGGCAAGGTATCCTGTTAATAATGAGGTAAAACTTTGGAGCCTATTTAGTTTTCACACTTAGGTAAATGTGATAACTTTAAAACAAAAAAATGAATAAACAAGTATCGGAACCCGCGAGAATGCGGTTAAAAAATATAAAGAAGTTTGCCCACATTAGTACTTTCGGATTAGTGATTGAAAAGTTCTTTTCCGAAAAGGATATTGAATGGTTTTCCATACATGGAGAATGGAGCGTTTACAAAAACATCAAGTCAACGAGAAATATTTGTTGGATAGGCCGAAACCTTTGGCGATTTTTTGGGAGAAATGTAACATTACAACACATCCCTCAGGTCGGTGTGGTAGCAGATATCACAGAGGATGAATTCGATGAACTTAAAAAAAGCAAATTGAAAACCTTCAAAATTTAATAACCAATACCCCGTTCGTTCGAGGCTCCAAAGCCCAGTATTTACGCTTTTGGTGGTCGGCT
>DHVO01000217.1:9279-11759 GCA_002412705.1 Bacteroidales bacterium UBA5206
GTATTGCTTTTGCTGTTGCGGAGCCACACGAGGGGATAGGCTTCGCTGAGCTCGCACAGTAAGATTGGTTCGTGAGAAGGCAACTGGGAGATATTATTTCTCGAAGTACATCTCCTTTATTTCAATTGTCTCCGAAAGATTAATTCTAATCCAACCATATAAAGTATCAGCCTCAATTTTTCGAACGCCTAGGTATCTGTCATCTACTGAAACCCAATTACCGTATATGGTTTCAGGCGGTGGAAAATTATAAATATCAATCAATGTTATCCAACTACCAGTAATCCATTGCGTACAATTCCCAATAGTGTCATTAATCTCAAAACTAATTGCCCTATTGTCTAAATCACAGGCAATTTGATACATGGTATCAATGGTCTCAATATACTTATAAATTCGCCCTGAAGGCCAGCAATCACAGGATATTTCAGGATCATCTGGGCAATCGCAACACTCTCCAGTTATATCAGGCAGCATAGACCTTGAATGAAAAATTAATTCTGGATATCCATCTTCGTAAATGTCGAGACTTTCAGTTCCTGAATAGGACAAGCATCCTATCTCATACTCGTTAATCTTAATCGATGGATTTAGCTTTATATGGAAATTGGCACTATCATATATACCCGCAAGAACAACACGACTCTCTTGTTTATCATTATCAGCCAGATTTATACTAGTCTTTTCACATGCAAAATAAAACCCACATGAGAACATTAGAATCCGAGAAACGAGCTTCATATTTTTCATATTGGATGCACTAAAATTTATATATCAATGGTTTGCTGGTGCTGTAGATATTGCGGTTAACGGTTAGTGTATGGCAAGTAGGCGATTGCGGGCATTAACCTTATCAAACGGTACAACTTAAGTTGAATAATCTACTGTCCTGAAAATATTTTGTGCTTCGTGTTAGATAACGTAATTATTTAATTCACAATATAACACCCCATTTCATTAGTATTCCAAAGATAAATAATAATCCATTTATTAACATTGCATATTTTATTTTCATTCTTTGTCTAATCATGCTAATTCCAATATAAACTCCCATTAATCCTAATACTGCATTTAAAACCAAAACCCAGTCTGGATACATAAACATCCAAAGGACTCCAGAATATCTATATTGGTACATTAGAAATAAGTTGTCCCAAATCCAATAAAGGTTAATAGCTACAATTATCCACCCGACAATCATGTTCCTTTTTTTTCTATCTGTTTGATTTGTCATTTCTTCTTCAGTGTTAATTTACAGTAAATTAATTAAATACAATTGATAAAATTGCAGTTAAAAGAAAAAAGTAAATAGTAAAAGTTAAAATATTAACTCGCCCCGCTACCTCGCCTATCCTCACGCGTGGTAACCAAGCAACGGTTTTGGTTAGTTTGCAAAGTGCTATTTTGGATAGGTATTGCTTTTGCTATCGCAAAGCCACACGAGGGGATTGGCTTCGGCGTGCTCGCACAGTACGCTCGGTTTGTGTGGCAGCGGGAATTAGGCCAAGTTATTGCATCTAAAAGAATAATGTGTCGTTCTTGTTGGGTATATGAATGTTATTAAGTCCTTCCTGTTTTAGCTTATGTTTGTAGAACTCCATGGGCTTTAAATCTCCATGTACTAATACCGTTTCTTTAATTGCTTTAAAGTCTTGGCACTTGAGAAACTCTATCATCTCCTTATAATCACCATGTCCCGAGTACGACTCAATACTTCTAATATCTGCATTAACTGCGTGTTCAAAGCCGTGTATTGATATGGTTTTGGGCTTGTCCTTTAGCCTTGCGCCCAGTGTAGAAGGTGCACAGTAACCAACAAATAGCACGGTATTTTTCGGATTGCTGATATTGTTGGCTAGATGGTGCTTAATACGTCCAGCCTCGGCCATTCCCGATGCGGAAATTATAACGCACGGTTTATCGTAGGTATTAAGCGCTTTTGACTCTTCAAGGCTTTTGGTGTAGCGCAACGAATTAAAACCAAACGGATCTGGGTCGGTTTGCATTATCTCCAGAATATCTGCATTAAAACATTCGGGATGCATTCTAAAAATATCAGTGGCGTTTGTGGCTAAAGGGCTATCAACAAAAATATCAATTTTGGGGAGCCTACCTTCGTTGTAAAAATTGTTGAGCGAGTACACCAAATCCTGAGTACGCCCCACGCTAAACGAGGGAATTATCAGCTTGCCGCCCTTATCAACACAGGTTTCCTTAACCACAGCCAGCAAATCCTCTTCGCCTCTATCATTGTCGCTATGCAGCCTATCGCCATAGGTCGATTCGCATATTAGAATATCGGCCTGTGGGAATGGTTGTGGTGCTCTGAGAATTCTGTTGTAAGGTCTTCCAATGTCGCCGGTGTAGGCTATTCGTTTAGTAACACCATCCTCGGTAATTGATATGTTAGCAACGCCACTTCCTAGCATATGGCCAGTATCGGTAAACTTTACTTTGATATTACTATCGATACTGAATTT
>DHVO01000045.1 GCA_002412705.1 Bacteroidales bacterium UBA5206
AATCGCCACATGATTATGTGGCGCTACATGTGTAGGAGAATTATATTAGCTTTCTGATAATTGAGGAATTGCCACAGCGTGCTGTGGCGCTACTACATCTCAATACCATAGCCTTCCTCCCACTACCTCAAACTTCCTCCAATACATCAACCTTCTTCTCTCTATGTCAACCTTCCTCTCCCTATGCTACTCCTTCGGGGATTGTTCTACAGGGCAATTGGTACAGCACATACGATGGGGTTGGGTTGGGGTGATTCCTAAATCGCCACATGATTATGTGGCGCTACATATTTAGGAGGATTACAATAGGTTTCTGATAATTGATAAATCGCCACAGCAGGCTGTGGCGCTATTACATCTCAATACCATAGCCTTCCTCCCACTACGTCAACCTTCCTTTCAATACATCAACCTTCTTCTCTCGACCTCCCTTTCAATCATCATAAAATACTAACTTTGCCGCCAAATGAAATAACGCATGCCAGCAAAGAATAAAGCTATTGACATTGAGACTTTTCTTAGCAAAAGCCAGCATACACCCATTATTGATGTACGGTCGCCATCGGAGTATAAGCATGGGCACCTACCAGGAGCAATCAATATCCCCATTTTTAACGATGAAGAAAGAGCAGCCGTTGGGACCACTTACGTTCAAAAAGGGCGCGATTTAGCCGTCGAACAAGGATTGGGGTACGTGGGCCCCAAGTTGGTTCAGTTCGTAAAAATGGCAAAGGAAAAAGCCCCAAATAACGAGCTTCTGGTTCATTGCTGGAGAGGAGGAATGCGTAGCGCCAGTATGGCATGGCTATTTAATACTGCCGATATCACAACCTATACTTTAGTAGGAGGATACAAAGCATATAGAAATTATGCACTTAAGTCTTTTGAACAACACTACAAGTTTGTAATTCTGGGTGGCATGACCGGAAGCGGGAAAACCGCTATTCTTAACGAAATAGGAAATCAAGGCGAACAGGTAATAGATCTGGAGGGCATTGCGCATCATAAAGGTTCTGCTTTTGGTGCATTGGGTCAGCAGCCACAACCCACAACAGAGCATTTCGAAAACATCTTATTTACACAGCTGTGTAAACTAGATGCAACTAGGCGCATTTGGCTGGAGGATGAAAGCAAAGCAATAGGCAGCGTCTTTATACCCGACGCCTTTTTTGCTCAAATGCGTGAAAGTCCTGTTCTTGCTATTGAGCGCCCAAAGGACGTACGCGTAAAGCGCTTAGTGGAAGAGTACGCATTTTTTAACCCTAGCGAACTATCGGCTGCAGTAAATAGAATTTCGAAACGCCTAGGAGGCGATAATACTAAGGCCTGTTTAGAGGGAATAGAAAGCGGTAACATTGCCCGAGCCATTGAAATTAGCTTAAGCTACTACGACAAAACCTACACTTACGGCCTTGGTAATAGGACACAAAAGCCTATTCAAATTGAACTGGGCGACGATAATCCTTCTCAGGATGCAGCAACAGTAATTAGTAAAGCAGAATCGCTTATATAAGAACAGAGCCGCCCAATTGGGCGGCTCTGCATTTTTTATGAGCTTAGTACTAAATCATTGCAGGATTAATGCACATTACAGGAATTTTTGCATTGTTTGCAATAACATACTGCTCCTGTGCACCAAACATGTAATCGGTAAAATCAAGGTTGCGTGTTGTCATAATAAGAATTAGGTCGGCCTCAATATCAACCGCTAGCTTTATTATCTCATCAGGAAAGCTGTTTGTTTTCCCTGCGCTATGAATCTCATAAGAGATATTATAGCTCTCAAGGTGCTTTTTAGCAAAAGCCAGGTTATAGTTAACCTTCTTCTGAACACCAGAGTCAAAAGCCGCAGGTAGAATGATATGTATCTTTGAGCCGTACTGAATTGATACCTTTATCGCCCATTGAAGTTTTTCCTTCTCGTCGAATCTAAAATCCAAAGGCATTACTACGTTCTCAAAAACATTTGACTCCTTAAATGGCTGATCCTGTACAACAATAAACGGAACATTTGAACCAGCAATAACTTTAAGAGCCCAGCTACCAGTTAGCTTTTGCACACCGCGAATACCATGTGTTCCCATTAACACCAAGCTGGCTTCTACTTCTGAGGCATAATCGGAAATGGTATTAAAAATATTGCCCTCTAAAGCAAGGGTTCTTACTTCAACACCATACTGTTCTTTAATTCGCTGCTGATCGGCCTTAAGCTTATCGGCAATCTCTTTATCGCTAGCTTTGTTCTTGGAAAACAAACCACCAGACTCAATTACATGAACAATTTCAATTATGTAATCGGAACCTAAAGAACCTATTTTTATGGCATACTTCAAAGCATTCTCTGCAACAGGAGTAAAATCCCAAGGTATTATCAAACGTTGACCAGTTGTTTCCATCGCTATTGAATTTTGGGTAATTTGTTTTCTGCTATAAATTTACTACAGATTATTAATCCCAAACCATTTTTTTAGTAAAAAAGTGTTATTGCACAATAAAATGCTAATTTTTACGTGCCATAAGCCTTTCTGTAAGCTCTTCCAGTATAGCTTTTTTCTCTGGAGCAATGTTAACCTTGGCTAAATGAGCAATGGCCTTTTGATGATAACCTTTAATGATCTCCTCAACGTGCTGCTTTACGTTTAGCTTATTGTAGATATCGGTAACGCCCTCCACCTTCTTAACAGGATCCATGTTGGGAAGCTTAAAGTAGCTATTAAGTAGCTCCAAATCTTGACCTTTTGCATGCGACATGGCCATTACGGTAAGTATTGTTTTTTTGTTTGCAACTATATCGCCTCCAATCTTTTTACCGAACACACTTACATCGCCATAGGTATCAAGTAGATCGTCCTGTAGCTGAAAGGCAATACCAATGTTGCGGCCAAAATCGCCAATATTTGTAACATCGGCGTTGCTTGCTCCGCCTATAATTGCTCCAATCTTTAATGCACCTTCTAGTAGAATTGATGTTTTAAGCTCAATCATCCTAATGTACTCCTCTTGCGCAACAAAGCTTTTGGATTCAAAATCCATGTCCATTTGCTGACCTTCGCAAATACCCATAGCAAAGGAGTTGAAAACGCTTAGCACGTTGGGTAAATGGCTAGGGTTAACCTTTTGTAAAAGCTGGTAAGCGTATATGCTCATAGCGTCGCCGGAGAGAATGGCTACGTTGCTATCCCATTTCACGTGCACGGTTTGCTTATTCCGACGCATATCGGCGTTATCCATTATGTCGTCGTGAATAAGCGTGAAGTTGTGAAATACCTCTACCGCCAGAGCAGGATAAATGGCGTTATCTATGGTTGTGCTAAACGCATTGCACGCAGCTAGGGTTAGAACTGGTCTAATTCTTTTCCCCCCTGTTGAAAGAATGTACTTTATTGGTTGGTATAATCGCTCTGGTTGCTGAGGTAGCTCTAGCTGGTTTAGCGATTTATCAATGATATCGGATAGTTCTTGAATGCTATACATAGCGGTATTTTTTAGTTTTCGGTTTATAAATAAAAGTAAGTGCCAGTACTTTTAGCTTCTTACCGACTCTTCCATGGCCAGTGAAGCAACCGTTTTGTTGGTTCCATTTTGCTGAATAGCCAAATCATCATCGTCATCGTCAAAACCACCTGTAAATTCAAGGGCTGGTTCGTACTCGGGTTCTTTTGGCGACTTTCTATCGGCTGAAAGAAGAATTGATGGCAAAATGAACAGGTTGCTAAACAATGCGAACAGTAGCGTTAGCGAAATAAGAATACCCAACGATACAGTTCCACCAAAACGAGATGCTGCAAAAATTCCAAATCCAAAGAATAGCACTATCGATGTGTAAATAAGGCTTATCCCTGTTTCCTGAATTGCATAAATTACTGATGCTTTTATGTTACCCTTATTTCGCACCAGTTCCTGTCTGTACTTTGCCAAAAAGTGTATTGAGTTATCAATAGAAATTCCAAAGGCAATGCTAAAAACAATTACAGTGCTTGGTTTAAGGCTGATATTTAAAAAGCCCATGGCTGCAGCAGTTAGTAGTAAGGGGAGCAAGTTGGGTAAAATGGAGAATAGCACCATTTTGAACTTTCTAAACATCCATGCCATGAATAGCGCTATTAGGAATATTGCTAACAGCAAACTGGAGAATAGGCTATGAACTAGGTACTGATTACCCTTTGTTGCAACAACGCTCGAGCCAAGTACCTTAACCTGCGACGCACTTTCGCCATAAACATCATTCACAATATCGTGAACTTTGCTTAACAGGTTGGACATTTTTATGGTTCCAATATCGGCCACATTGTACATTATACGAGCGTACCTACTTGTAGAATCTACAAAACGGTTAAGGAGATTCCCTCCGCTCTCCTTGCCTTTGGGCAAGTACGATAGCACAAAAGCCCTATCGATAGAGGTGGGCAAAGAGTAGTATGCGGGGTTCCCGTTGTAGTAAGCCTGTCGCGCAAACTTAGCAGCTTCCACAATTGATAACGGGTGAGAAAGCTCAGGAAAGGAATCGAGCCTATTCTGTAACAAGTTAATCCTAGAAAGTTCGCCCGCACCCAAAACTCCTTTAGGCTTTTGGGTGTCTATAAGGATATCGAAAGGCATTACGCCAGCAAAATTTTTCTCAAAATACTTTAAATCAACAAAAACGGTGTTCTTATGGGGAATATCGTCAACCATGTAGCCATTGCTTCGCACAAGAGATAAACCAACAAGTCCAATCACAGCAAAAACTGCTGTTAGCGTGTACACAAAGCGCCTTTTATAAAGCGTTGTTTGCACCACTCTACAAATGGCCGAACGAAATCCTGGATTATCCAGGTGCTTTAAGTTCTTGGTGTTTGGCGATGGAAGGAAACTAAATACTGCAGGAATTAGAACTAACGAAAGACAGAAAACAATCATTATATCTATTGACGCAACAATACCAAACTCAACAAGAATCTTTGTATTGGTAACTATAAAGGTTCCAAATCCAGCCGCTGTAGTTAGGTTGGTTAGCAGTGTGGCGCTTCCTATTTTCTGGATTACTCGCTGTAGGGCTTTAATTTTATTACCGTGATTGCTGTACTCATGGTGATACTTATTAAGCAAGTGAATTGAGTTGGGAACGCCAATTACAATAACTAGTGTTGGAATTACAGCGGTAAGAAGCGTTATCTCGTACCCCAAAATCCCCATGGTGCCAATAGCCCATATTACTGAAATTGCCACAACCAACAAGCTAAACAGTACAATTTTAAACGAACGGAATAGCAGGAATAGAATAAGCGCAGTAACCAAAACCGCTAAAAAGATGAACATGAACATCTCGGCTTTAACCATTTCGCCAATGGTTACGCGAATGTAAGGTAAGCCAGAGTAGTGCAACTTATTTCCCGACTGATCTTGATACACCTCACAAGCAGAAACAATCTTGGCCATAAAGGGAATGCGCTCCTTTGTTGTAATGATACTGCCATCGAGAACAGCAATCATTAAATAGGTTTTGGTTGTATCGTTAAATAGTAAGCCTTTGTAGAACTTCAGATCAGAGGTTCTTGCGGCAAGAGAATCTATTTGCTGCTGATTGGTAAGCGAATCAGGAAAAACACGTGCAAACTCAAACTGCTTCTTCTCTGTATTCTTATGCAAATCGAAAATATCGGTAACCGAAAAAACTTGCTGCACTCCTGGAATGGCGAGTAAATTACGCTTTAGACTAGACCAATGAGCCAAGTGGTTCTCATTATAGAACAAAGAATCAGTAACACCAATCACCATTATGTTCTCGCCTTTGCCAAACTGATCTGTAAAGCGCTTTTGCTCCAATAGCAGCGAATCGCTTTGGGGTAAAAGTGGCGCAGGGGAATATGAAAACTTAACCGTACTAGTAAAATAACCCATAATAAGAGTTAATACCCCTATCACAACAAGGAGGCTAACCCTATTTCGCAAAATAAAACGCGCAATTAACTGAAACATCTAAAGAGTTTTATTGAGAAGAATATGATAAACTTTGGGAAAACAATAGCCGCCAAATTTAAAGAATTCTTAATCGAATACAAATTTTTAAGCGCATGGGAATTAGGTTTTATACCTGATTCTAAGTGTTTTGGAATTAGGCACCAATAAAACATGCTGTTTTTTGATAGTCTATTTTAGTTTAACCCATTGAATTCTTTATTTTTGCACGAACTTCGGAAATTAGCAACTTTACATAGATGAATTACGGATTACTGGACTTTTTGACACTGGTAGGTTCACTAGGACTGTTCCTTTTTGGAATGAAGATGTTGAGTGAATCGCTCCAGAAAGTTGCCGGAGATAAGATGAGGAACATCTTAGCGGCAATGACATCTAACCGATTCAAGGGCATTCTAACGGGAATGCTAGTAACAATGGTAGTGCAATCGTCATCGGCAACAACTGTAATGGTTGTTAGCTTTGTTAATGCTGGATTGCTAAACCTTGTTCAATCCATTGGAGTGATAATGGGTGCCAACATTGGAACAACGTTCACTGCTTGGCTAATATCGCTTTTAGGATTTAAGTTTCAGATAAGCGCATTGGCGCTGCCCCTAATTGGCTTAAGCTTTCCGTTACTATTCTCCAAGAACAAAAAGCGCCAGTCTTGGGGCGAGTTAGTAATTGGGTTCTCTTTACTATTTATGGGCCTTGACTTTCTTAAATCATCGGTTCCCAATATTGGCGAAAACCCAGAAATTCTATCCTTCCTTTCCAGCTATACAAACCTAGGTATGGGTTCCGTTGCAATTTTTATTGTAATTGGTACTCTGCTCACTGTTGTTATACAATCGTCGAGCGCAACAATGGCGCTTACCCTGGTTATGTGTAACCAGGGCTGGATTAGCTATGAACTAGCAGCTGCCATGGTTCTAGGCGAAAATATTGGTACAACAATTACCGCAAACATAGCGGCGGCTGTTGCCAATGTGTCTGCAAAAAGGGCAGCAAGAGCGCATCTTATCTTCAATATATTTGGAGTTATCTGGATGTTCTTCATCTTTAAGTGGTACATTGGAACCATTGCCAGCACCCTTATCGACATGGGAGCCATAAACCCATTTGAAAACCCAGAGGGAGTTCCCATTGCGTTAAGCGTATTCCACAGCTCCTTTAATCTGATAAATACCTTCTTATTGGTTTGGTTTACCCCTCAAATTGTTAAGGTAGTTACCAAGCTTATTCCTACTAAAGAAATGGAAGAAGAGGAGTTTAGGCTTAAACACATTGGCATTGGTATAATGTCAACAGCTGAACTTTCCTTGCTTCAAGCCAAAAAGGAGATTGTTATATACTCCAAACGAACCACCAAGATGTTTGGGTTTGTTAGAGAACTATTCAAGGAAACCAACGACAAGAATTTCCAACAAACCTTTGAGCGTATTGCAAAATATGAAGATATAAGCGATAGAGTTGAAGTGGAGATTGCTACCTACCTGAACAAGGTATCATCTCACGACCTTAGCGAAGAGAGCTCTAAGCGTTTGCAAGCAATGTTTAAAATTATTAGCGATATTGAATCGATATCGGACTGTAACTACAACCTTGCTCGCACATTCAGACGCAAAAAGGAAGCGAACATTTGGTTCAACCAAGAGGTTAGGGATAACCTAAATAAGATGTTCGATTTAGTAGAAGAGTCGCTTCAAATTATGAACGCTAATCTTGAGGTTGGTTATACAGGAATAAACCTTGGCCCAGCATACGAAATTGAGGAGCGCATTAACCAGTACAGGAATGGCTTAAAAGAGGAGCACATTAAAAATGTGGAAGGAAACAAGTATAAGTACCAAGCTGGTGTGATATACAACGACCTTTTCTCTGAAGCGGAAAAACTAGCCGATTACGCTATTAATGTATCGGAAGATGTTGCAGAGATAAACAAACCGCTAGTAAAGCCAACTTCTCAAGGAAAATAACCCATTAATTCACAAAAAAAGGGAACCAATTAGGTTCCCTTTTTTTATATAGTAATGCTAATATAGCAACTTGTATTTCCGCAGTTAAGCCTTATTATCCTTGTCGGATGGAGCAAATGGCTTATTCTCAACTTTAGTTGGTTCGCCTGCCATGTCGCAATAACCTGTGAAACGAGAACCTGGCTCAATGGCAAGCTTTGAGGTAACAATATCGCCATTTATTCTTGCTGTTGATTTTAGGGCAAGAAGCTCACCAACAATCACTTTTCCATCGATGGTTCCAGATATATCGGAATTTTTGCAAGACACCTCTCCCTTAATTCTACCTGTTTCACCAACTACAACTTTCCCTTTTGCCTGGATGTTTCCAACAAGAGTTCCATCTATTCTCAAATCACCATTACAGGTTATGTCACCGTTAATTTCTGTGCCAAAACCAATAAGGTTAATGTTGTTGGAAACCTGCTCTGTTTCGTTATACTTTGCCATTGTATTGTTTTTTAAGTAATTAACCCATTTGATAAAATATATAAGCCAACAAATATAAAAAAATAGGCTTTGCTTTAAAATTTATTGGCTTTATGCTTTGACAAAATTTATTTAGTAAGCTGCTTTTCATTTTCGGTAAGCGAAGAATCATCGGCCCAATAGGGATCCTCATCACTATTCTCATCCTCGTCAACCTCATCGGCAAAACTGTTAAGCCAAAAGTTGTGCTTGGTAGTAGGCCCCTCGTTTCGGTAGTAAATGGCTGTAATAAGTCCCCAAAAACCTCCAAAAAAATGCGATTCCCACGATACGCCTCTTGAAAATGGAAAAATTCCCCAAACTAGCCCTCCGTAAAGAAACACAACTATAAGCGATAGGGCTGCTAAGCGAATATTGCCCCTTACTACGCCGCTAAAAAACAGAAACGATGCAATTCCATATATAATTCCACTAGCACCAATATGGTAGCTATCGCGTCCAAATATCCAAACCATAACACCGGTAAGCAACCAAACAAGTACAATAACTTTATAGGCTAACGCTCTATAAAAGAAGTTTATTGCAGTACCAAGAATAATTAAGGGAAGTGTGTTTGCAAAAAGGTGCTTAATGCCTCCGTGCACCAGTGGCGCTAGCACTATCCCCATTAAACCTTTAAGCCTCCTAGGGTAAATACCAAACTTGTACAGCTCCAACTCCGCTAAGATATCTAACGCTGCAACAAGCCATAGGAATAGTACCAATAGTAATGGAATTACTAAACTTAACTTAAACTTTTTCTTTTCTATAGTATCCATACTAATCTTGTCTGCAATTATTTATAAACTCAGATCTTATACGTCGTTCATCGTTTATGGTCTCAAAGAACTGTTCCAAGTAAAGTATTGATTGTTTTTTTTGCTTAGGAGTTAGAAGCATACTGTTACTGTAAAGACTAATAATAGAATCCTCAAGCTGCCGTAAGGATGAAAAACTAGGTTCCAGCTGTTCCCTTGTTCTACAATATCCTCTAAATAATCGTTGCCGCACAGATTTTATAGGCAGATGCTCTGGGGGCTTTGCGTAAGGAATATTTATTATTCCGCTAAAATCGAAGTCATACGGAACAGGAACGGCAGCTCGGCCAGCGCTAACAAGCAATAGCTCTATGTTATGCAAATTTGGAACAGACCAATCTGTATTACCTATAAGATACTGAAATACCACCAGCTGGTTCATTGTTGCATAGTCAACCGTTTCCTGATGTAGTCCCTTTGTTTCAAGAACTGTTGCACCATGCCTCTCGGCCAATTGGTCCAGAGTCTCAAGAAAAAAGGCATACTTTGAAAAAGGCTGTGTTTTCCCGTATAAATCAATGTAATTGATCTTAACCAGTCTAACCTTGAAGCTATAATCAGTTAACATGCTATACATCTTATAAATAAGATACTCTTCCAAAATGAACTGTTCAAATTTTGAATTATTAGTTCTACAGTGTGTAACCAATTTTATCTTGTCTTGCCCTTCGAATAGTGTACCTCCAACTTGCTTCTTTTTGAAGTTAATTCGCAAGGGTGGAAAGGTACAGTTGTCGCGTAGCTTACGAAAGTGCCCGCGTGTTTTTACTTTAACATCTAAAGTAACTGGCAATCCGTTACTATCTGTATAGGAGAGTATTGCTGGATGATATATAGCCTTTTGGTCGTCAATATCGCGAATAACCGTTTTAGTATCGAACACAAGCGAAATTTCTAAAATACTATCGCTTGCAAATAGTGGTTTTACAGGACTACTCTGACAAAAACTAGTGCTTAAGCTAAAAGCAAAAAACAGAGATAAGGCTGTGATTTTTAGCATATTCTAAAGTTTTTCGCAATTACCATTAATATCACACTTATAATAGCCTGTATCATTAATAAGCAATCCCTTTGGCATTATGCCTGGTTTTGCAAAAGGAACATTAAGGGGAAAAACCTTTCCATTATACAGTGGAATGATATCCTTAACTTCTGTATGACCAACAATCATGGATTTGGCATTGCAAAAGTTGAGAACAGCATCAAGCTCATCCTGATTCATCCGAGGCAAAAGATAGCTCTCGGCCATTAAGCCTCTATACCAAAATGGGCCATACTCCTCAGATAAAAATCTAAGCATCTCCATTTCTGAAGGATCATTAATTGGAACACCCATTAAAGCATTGTATATAATGTTGTTTAGATTGTCTATAGAAACATTATGTTCAATCATTTTTGTTGAGTAACCACCATGAACAAATAGGTTACCATTAAGCAGTATGGCTGTATTACGCGATCGGATCCAGGCGCCCAGCGCAGTGCTTGTTGTAAAAGGATCGGAGTAATCCCAGTAAAGACTGCTGTATAAATACTTGTAACGCGGCTCAACAAAACGGAAGTCCTTTGTAAGAATCATTAGCTCATGATTACCCAAAATAAGATGTACAAAACCGCCCTTTGTGCTTGCCTGCAGATAAAGTTTGTACACTAACCATAATGTTTGAGTAACCTCAGTCCCCCTATCAAACAAATCGCCCATAAAAACAACATGGCCATTGCCCCAGATCCAATTATTGTTTGAATCTATTATGCCATTTCCGCGCAAAAGCTTTACAAGGTTAGCATACTCGCCGTGCACATCGCCAATTGCAAAAATTTTTGATATGCCATTTATCTTGTATGCCTCTGGTTTGGGGTAGCTTTTTTTTACGGCAAGATATTGAAGAGTATCATTATAAAAACCGCTAAAGGATAGCGTATCATTGTTACTCTTAAAAGTCTCTTTAACGGTAACAGACTTTTGTTGCAGCGAATCCCTCACCAAATAAACAGCCTGTGCCCGTTTCCCAACACCCCAAAAAACGTGAGGCCCATCGGTAAAATGTAAGTTGCTTCTATTAGCAAATATGGCCATATAGGTTTTAAGAAACTCTGTAACTTCAGCCTTACTAAATCTAATTGCGTAATCGAGAGGCGATTGATTAGTAAAGTTCTCAATAAATGGGTTAGCGTTAAACTTGCTTAGCTCCTTTACCACTTCTAAATGCCCATAACGAGCGGCAATTATAAGTGCAGTATTTCTATGCTTATTGTACTTATCAATCTCGGCTTTATTAATCAGAAGGTACTCTGCTATTTTATCCCTATTGTAAGTTGCACAAACCATTAAAGGCGTTAAGTCATTATTTAATAGGTCGATATCGGCAGCTTTATTAATTACATATTTAGCTACTTCAATGTTTCCTATCACAATGCTATACGATAAAAGTGTATGCTCTCCATTATGAAAGGTAAAGTCTGGACCAAACTTTTGAACTAAAGCATCAATATAGCTTAGGTTGGATTGTTTAATAGCGTGTACAACAAGAGAATCAACGGGTAGATTTGGGTCACCAACCTGCGAATACCCCACCCTAGCAATTCCTAGAAGAAGGAACAGCAACAGCTTTAATTGTATTGCGCTAATGTATCTCATAGAATTGGCTAATAACCCTTGCGTTTATAGTAGTTTAAAACCTCGGTTGTTTTGATGCAATAGAATCCCTCCTTTGCAGAAATGCACAAGCGATTGGAGAATAAAAACATGTGAACAACTTGGTTTGCCGGAAAATATGTATCATCACCTATATCAATCCATGAACCTGATGATAGTACAGATAGTCCACCACCAGTGCTAATATCAAGTGGACCAGAAAACCAGATATTGCCCTCTTTATCTTCAACAATATTATCGATACATGGTTTAGCTAGGTGCTTAGGAAAGGTAAATGCAATCCACTCCTTTCCATCGAACATTGAGAGTCCTCCTGTTTGCTGGCTCAGGCAGCTGGAAACCCATAGCTGCTGCTTTGTGTCTGAGTAAAGACTAGATGTGGAGTTACTAACCAGCCCATCGCTTGCCGAAAAAGTTTGCCACAGCTCACCATTAAAAACGCTTAGTCCTCCAGCATCGAAGCTACTGCCAGCCCATAGGTATCCAATTCTATCCTGGTAAAGAATATCGACACTAGTTACTACTTGCCCAGTAGGCTGTATAACCCTGTTACTATCAAAAGCAACAACTCCAGCGGTTGTAGCAACCCAAATAAGCCCTCTAAAATCTTGAACCACCATGTTTACATAGCTGCTAGGTAAACCTTCGCCGGTTCCATAGTACTGCCAACCATTGGCGGCAGAGTTTACTAGTAATCCTTTAGATGTGGATAACCAAATATCGTTATCCTTTAGAACAGCAATGCTATTTACTACTAATGAGGATGACTTCAATGGGAGCGGAACAATTTCAATACTATCGGGCAATGTTCTAACAATACAAGGATACCCCTGATCTGAAACCAAATTACCTGCCATAATAACGCTACCACCTCTTTCCTTTGCTGCTGTAGCAACAGAGCCTGTAACCCCAAGAATACTTAACGAAAATTGCTTAAGGGTAAAATCGTTAGAAAGGTACGCAACTGCACCAGACGATAATCCATCACCTAATCCAATCCACATTTTTCCGCTGCCATCGGTAGCGTTGCAAAAAACCATTAAACCTTTGGGTAAATCAACTTTATGTATAGCATTAGCAACCTGAGAGTAAACCCCTAATTGGCAAAGTAGGAAAGAAATTACTAACAAAAAATGTTTCATAAAACCATCAATTTACTAGTTGCCAAATGCTTTGCAAAAACGAGTCCAAACATTACACTTTTAAACCAAGTAACAGAACATCATCAATTTGCTCGTTATCGCGTTTCCATGAGAAAAATTCGCTCTTAAACTCGCTATACTGCTGATTGGCTGGCAGGTGATTAAACCTAACAATACTTTGCAGTAACCTAGCTCGCATGTACTTCTTCTTATCCAAGCCACCAAACTGGTCGGTAAATCCATCGGTTGAAATGTATATCCAATCGTTTTCCTTTAGGGTTAGAGTTTGGGTTTTAAACTCGCCACTAAAAATGCGCTTGCCGGCTCCAATTGATGTATAGTCGGGTTTTAAGGTCTCCACATTTCCATTTTGAACAATAAAAATGGGTATTAAAGCACCAGAATAGCACAACTCCTTTGTACTGCGATTAAAGGAACAGAGAGCAATATCCATACTATCCTTAAGCACAAGCTCATCATTCTCGTTTTTCCTTAGCTTACGGCGTAGCTCCTCGTTAAGAAAGTGAAGCAGCTCATGGGTAGAGCCCAAGCCAAACTGATTTATTCCCTGGTTTAGCAAATCCATTCCTATAATACTCATAAAAGCACCAGGAACCTCATGTCCAGTACAATCGGCAACAGCAAAAAAGCAGGTGTCGCTTTTAGATGCAAACCAGTAAAAGTCGCCACTTACAATATCTTTTGGACTAGAAAAAAGGAAGCTATCGGCAAAATAGCTGTTATAGTGCGAAAGTGGACTCTGAATAGCTTGCTGTATTCGCTCGGCATACTTAATACTATCTGTAATTTTGCCAATATAATCCTCAATAATTAGGTAAGCATCTTCCAAGTGCTTATTCTTTTGCTCGATGTTATGGTTTTGCTGCTCAATTTTTTCCTTTTGGGTCTCAATCTCCTCTTTTTGCTCCCTCAATGCATGGTTAGCCCGTTCTATTTCCTCCTTTTGTATAGCCAAAATTCTATTTGCTCTTTTCTTATTGTTAAAGGCAAACACGGCTAGGGTAAGAAGCATAAACGATAGTATTAGCCCACCCATAAGGTAGTTACGCATCTTGTTCTGTGTATCAATCTCTTTTTGATCTATCTCCTGCCGCTGCTTTAAAATCTCTATCTCCTTCTCCTTCTTTTCGCTTTCGAAAAGAATGCGCATAGAGGCAATGTGCCTATCGTTCTTCTCGTTAATTATGCTATCCTTGTAAACAACAGACTTTACGTAATAGTCGAATGCCTTTGCTGTGTTGTGCTTCTTTTTTTCAAGCAGGCTTAGCTCCTCATAAATAAGCTGAAAATGGATAAGGCTATTTATTTCGGAAGCCACTTGAATTGCACGGTTAAGGGTTAGCTGAGCTTCATCGAACATTCCAAGGGCAACCTGTGCTTTTCCCAAATTGGTGTAACTATCTGCAATAAACTTCCTATCGCCTAAACGTTTATCAATTTCAAGAGCCTGGCTAAATAGGCTTAGTGCTAGCTTAGGCTGATTGTAGTACAGATGTATTTTCCCTAATGCGTTAAGATTAATTGCAATTCCTTTGTCGCTGTTAATTTGCCGGTTATAGTCAAGCGATTTTTGGTAGTAAACCTGTGCTTTCTCCATATTTCCGGAAAACTCGTAAACCTCACCAATGTTATTGTTGTTTATAGCAAGCCCAAGTAAGTTCTTTTGGGCAGTTGAAAGCTCAAGTGCCCTTTCAAAGTAGAGAATTGCATCTTTGTACTGCCCGTTAAGCGAGTATATGTTACCCAAGCTATTCAACGAAACCGAAATGCTAAAGGTATCTTTAATCTCTTCGGCAAATTTTAGTGCGGACAAATGGTATTCTGTAGCCTGAGAATGGTTGTCGAGCCTGCGGTAAACAACTCCAATATTATTATTTACCTTTGCTTGGTAATGCTTGCTATTTAGGGATTTGGCCAAATCTAACGCTTGAAAGTGCAGCTCAAGGGCTCGTGTGTACGATGAGCGGTTGCGATAGAAAACGCCAAACATATCAAGACTCTCTATCGTTAAAGAGGTATCGTTAATTGCGTTTGCTTGAGCCAAAGCCTCGTTAAAATATTTCTCGGCAAGGCTATTATCCTTTAGCTCATTGGAGTAAAACTTTGCAATAGATTGATATAGCAAAACTTTCTCTTTTGCGCTATTAGCATATTGCAGCTTAATAAACAAACTATCTACATTTTCCTGCCCCTGGGTGGGGAAAAATGTAGCACAAAGGAATAAACCAATGCATCCAATAGCTCTTTTTAACATCTTTGCAAAGTATGTAATTTGGTAAAAGTACAAAAAATGAAATTATATCTGCGTTACTTTTGCCATATTCAAAACGATGTGTATTGCCATGATTAGAAACATAACCAAAGTAGCAATTTATTCTGTCTCCATTATTGCGCTAATAGCTGGAATAGCTTTTATTGTGGGGATTGTTTTTAACGATTCCATTGTTAAAAGCTTTACTAATTACTTTAACTCTACTCAAAACTTTAAGGTTAGCAGTAGCAGCGTAAAGTTTTCCATGCTATCGCGCTTCCCAAAAGCATCGGTTGAGTTTGCCGATGTTACGCTTTACATTGAGGAGAATAATGTTAAAGACACGCTTATACAATGTAACAAGCTCTTCTTTGAACTTGATATTTGGAAACTGCTTGATGGAGATATTGAGGTGAAAAGCCTTGTGGCTAACAGCGGAGTAGTTAACGTTGATTTGGATAAGATTAGAAATGCAGCTGAAATTAAAACTAATAGCCAATCTCCTCAAAACATTGCCCTAAACAGGATAGTACTAGAACAAGTAGCCATAAACTGGATAGATACCAAATCGGGAAACACAATTAATGCACTTGCAAAAAAACTTGCCCTTAACGTTTTCTTGGCAAATAGTACCATCTCAGTAAATGCTTATGGTAATCTAATTATCAAGAGAATATCTACTTCTAGCTGGATTTACAACAAAAGAGTAGATGCTAATATTGAAACCTCACTCAAAATTACCAACAACGATATCACCATAGAGCAAACCTTGCTTAAAATCCAAGAGCAATCGGTACTAATATCGGGTAAAGTGGATCTTTTTGGGAATAATGCCTATGCCATGCAAATTGCAACGCATAAGCTGGAACTAAATACACTTGCCAACTTTTTAAGCCTTAACACCAAGCTAAAAAACTTGGAATCGGGTAACGTAACCCTTAAAGCGAATCTTAGTGGTGATATAACCCATATATCTAGCCCAAAACTAGATGCAAATTTTGTAGCATCGGGTATAGAGCTAAATATTGAGCAGCTACCAAAAACTCTTAAAATAAATGATGCAAAGGGAACAATTAGCAAGAAACAAAATGTTAGCTGGGAACTGGTAAAGATTACCTTGGAAAATATAAACATTAGCACGGGAGGCTCTAGGGCCATAGGAAAGCTTGCCTTTTACAATACCAGAAGTCCTAGGGTTACAGTTGATACCGATTTTCACGTGGAACTTGATAGACTTACCAATAGCAAAGCGATAAAGGGTGAAGCCAACGGAAGGATTAAAGCCGCATTCTTTTTAAGTAAACTTGATAGCTTAACTACTAACGATATATATGTTTCGCAAATAGATTCTCGTATAAACTTTAAGGGAATAGGATTGGCAAAATACAATACTATAAACAACGCTTCGGGAAATTTAGAATGGAAAAACAACCAGTTTTCACTAGCAATTAGCCAAGGCCTGTTTAAGGCCACACCATTTAATGCCACCATAAGGATATCGGATGCTCTTAGTTTTTTTGACAGCAAGCTCACAAATCCAGTAGAGTTCTCATTAAGTGCCAATAAACTTGTATTTAACGACCTGTTTAACTCTGATACTGCATCAACCTCTAAATCTGAAAGTAGTGAACCAGTAATTTGGAACTATATCCCCTCTCTAACAGGTGAGCTAAATGTGCAGGAAATTGAATTCGCCACGTGGAACGCAACTAACATTTCGGGAAGCTATAAGCTAGATCCCACAAATCTGTTTGTTAGCAATGCAAGCCTAAATGCCTTTAGCGGAAATATAAAAGGAGCTGTATCTCTTTTTAATGTTACACAGGACAACAGGCTACTAACCACAAATGTATCGGTTAATAGTATCGACGTTAACCATTTTTTTAGAGCGTTTAACAGCTTCGACCAAACATCTATTACCGATAAAAACATTAATGGTGATTTATTTGGTGATATTGAGCTAAAAGTAAGTTGGGTTGCCAATAAAATAGACTACTCTAGCATAGAGAGTATGTCGAAAATTAGATTGCAAAATGGTAGGCTAACCAACCTAACCCAGTTTAAAGAACTATCTAAATTCCTAAAGTATAAGGAGATTGAGACCATTAGCTTTAGCAAGTTGGAAAATGAGATTCTGATATATAACAACCAGGTTCTTATTCCATCGATGCTTATAAAATCTAACGCCCTAGATTTAACCCTTAGCGGAAATCACCAGTTTAATGGGAACTATAGCTACAAGGTTAAGTTCGAATTGGGTGACCTACTCTCTAAAAAGTGGAGAAACAGTAATAGCCATGAATACGAAGAGGATAACGATGGTAATCTAAATATGTTTATTAAAATTGATGGGACGCCAGTTGGTGCGTCTGTTAGTTACGATTCTAAGAGTGCAAGGGAAAACTTTAGGCAGAATTTAAGCAAAGAGGGCCAAACCCTTAAAACCATTTTTAAAGAGGAGTTTGGGGGGACACAAAAAGGGAGAAAGGATTCTCTAGCCAATTCTGCTGGTAAAAAAAATAAGTCCACTGATACAATTACCAAACCCAAGCCTCGTTTCAAAATAGAATGGGACGAACTGGAAGATACAACGCAAATAAAATAATGTGCCGCTACCAAAGCTCGCACATCACATACTTTTTCAACTAACTATTTGAGCCTTGGAAATCTATACCCAAAAAACAAAGTGGAAGCTGTTACTTTTCCTAATTGCAGTAGTAATTGGCATTGCTTCACTTTTTGTAACCAGCAAGCTAGTGAAAGACCTCTCCATAGAAGAGCGAAAAAAAATAGAGCTATGGGCGGAAGGAATTAGGCAGCTGTCTGATTTAGAGCGAGATGATCTGGACTACTCTTTTATTCTCAGGGTTATGGAGGATAACACTACTGTACCTGTTATTCAAACCGACGAGAACAATACAGTGCTCTACACCCTTAATATTCCTGAAAAAAAGATAGACTCTCCAGAAAAGCAGGCAAAGATGCTTGCAAAAATGAAGAAATCGAAGGAACCAATTGAGGTTACCTTCCTGGATGGTAAAAAGAATTACGTTTACTATCAGGATAGCACAACCCTGTTAAGGCTAACCTACTACCCTTACATTCAGCTATCGGTAATAATGCTCTTTATTGGCATTTCGTACTTTGCTTTTAGCCAATCGCGCAAAGCAGAACAGGATAGGGTTTGGGCTGGTATGGCAAAGGAAACTGCGCATCAGTTAGGCACACCAACGTCCTCGTTACTTGCATGCGTTGATATTCTGAAGGAGAGTGACGCACGCCCCGATATTACCACCGAAATTGAAAAAGATGTGCTTCGTTTGGAAAAAATTGCCACACGTTTTTCTAAAATTGGTTCGGAGCCAACGCTCACGCCACAGAATCTTATTAGTGTGCTTAACAGCTCCATAGATTACCTACAAACCAGAATATCATCAAAAATTGCAATTACGGTTGGCTACGATAAAAGCGATAGTATAATTGCAAAGCTAAATGGGACTCTATTTGAATGGGTTATAGAAAATGTAGTTAAAAATGCGGCTGATGCTATACAGGGTAATGGTGAGATTCACTTTAAAATAACCGACAATGTTCAGGTTGTTTACATTGATATTACCGACACCGGAAGAGGAATTCCAAAATCAAAACAAAAAACCATTTTCCAGCCTGGCTACACAACCAAGCAAAGGGGTTGGGGGCTGGGTCTAACCCTCTCGAAAAGAATTATTGAGGATTATCACGGAGGTAAAATTTTTGTAAACTTTTCCGAAGTAAATAAGGGTTCCTCTTTTAGGATTGTGCTACCCAAAAAGTAAAAGCACAAGCTAAAAGCATTATCCCAAATTACCTACACTATTAGTTTCTACATACAACAAAAATCCCTGAACAGTAACTTGTTCAGGGATTTTTGCTATTTATGTACTAGTAGAACAAATTACTTGGAGGTAAGAATCTCTGTCATTCTATTTTTATTGGAAACCATTTCTATTGTTTCCTGTAGTACTGGATCCGATTTAAGTCTAACCATTAGCTTACCACGCTGATAGTAGTAGCGAGACACAATCTCTTCCTCAATAAGATTAACTATCTCCGGCCTATTCTTATCCAGCTCATGCTTACTGCTCTCCGAAAGGATTTTTTCCATAGCAACTATTTGCTCCTTTATGCTTTCAAGAGAGCTGTCGTCCTTTGCTATTTTTCTAAGCTCCTCAATGGCCAAATATGTTTCGTTCTTATACTCGTAATGGCGCTCCTGCAAAAACGTTAAAAATTGCTGGTAATTGGCCTCAGAAAAGCTGTATGCCTCCAACGGCTCAATTGTGGGGTTTTTCGCCCTAAAATCGGTAGCAAAATCAAAAATATGGTTATTAACGTATAGGTCGATGGCTATGCGGCTGAAAACGGAATCGGGAAGAGCCACATCGGGCAATATGCCGCCACCGTCCTTAACAATACGACCAGCTCGGGTTTTAAACTCACTTATAAGAGAATCGGGAATGTGAGCCACGCTCCCATCCTCGTTGCGCTTTGCATAGTTAACGGCTTGAATGCAACGCCCACTGGGGATATAGTACTTTGATGTTGTTATTTTAAGCTGCGCGTTGTACCCAAGATTACGCATTGTTTGTACAAGCCCCTTTCCAAAAGTTCTCTCCCCAACAACAATGGCTCTGTCTAAATCCTGCAAAGCACCAGCCACAATCTCCGATGCCGAAGCAGAGCCTCTATTAACCAAAACTGCTATTGGAATATCTACATCAAGGGGTTGCGATTGTGTTTTGTAGGTCGCATCTAAATCCTTAACCTTTCCACGTGTAAACACAACAACCTCATTTTTGGGAATAAAAAGGTTTACAATTTTTACAGCCTCAATTAACAGGCCGCCAGGGTTACCCCTTAAATCGATAATTAGACTTTTTGCCCCTTGCTGCTTAAGGCGCTTAAATTCCTTTTCGAATTCGCTAGAACAATCGGCGGTAAAGCTATTAAGCCTTATGTACCCAACCCCGTTGCTAAGTACTCCTGCAAAAGGTACGCTGGGAACATGAATGCGCTCACGTTTAAAAGTAACCGAGAGCGTATCATCAAATCCTGTTCGCAAATACCTAATGGTAATGCTGGTACCTGCCGTACCTTGTAACATTGAGCTAACCTTATCAACCCTTACGCCCCTTACCTGCTTACCATCTACGGAAACAATTTTATCGCCAGCACGCAACCCCGCCTTATGCGACGGAGTTCCTTCGTAAACTTCGGCAATTATTGGAAACTCCACATTGGAACGAACAATTGAGCCAATGCCGGCATAATCGCCAGTTGTCATAAAGTTAAAATCCTCTTTTTCCTCTTCTGGAATATACTCGGTATATGGATCGAGCTCCTCTAGCATTGCATTAATGCCAGTGTTAATTAACTTTTCTGGGTTGGTATCATCAACATAAAAAATTTGAACCTCCCTAAATAAGTTGAACAGAATTTCTAGATGCTTTGCTACACTAGCGGTTTTTTCTGAAAAACTCAAGCCAACAAATGCCAGGGATACTAGCAAGAGCATTGAAACTGCAATTTTTGGAAATCTTTTTATTGCATTCATCATTTTAGAATCGGTTAAGTAAGCAAATATAGCGTATTTTGAAAAGGATGGTAATTGATAGCAACAAGACTCTTGGCCTAACTCAAAGAAAAGTAGTATTACCAAACTTGTGAATACCCTTAGGTATGATGCTAAGGTACAGGATCGTACCCATGCCCCCCCCAAGGATGACAGCGCGATATGCGCTTAATGGAAAGCCAAAGCCCCTTAAAAAAACCATGCTTTTTTAGGGCTTCAAGAGAATAGTGAGAACAAGTGGGTGTGTAACGGCAGCTACTTGGAAAATAGGGAGAAATGACGTACTGATATATTTTTACAAGCACAATAGGAATTAGTGCTAATAG
>DHVO01000232.1 GCA_002412705.1 Bacteroidales bacterium UBA5206
CATCAATCTTACTCTCTGGGATGTTATATGTTTTGCATATATCACTTTTTGAGTACTCGCTTACCGTGGCAATTCTGTGTGCCTTCTTTGCGAATCGTTTAAAAAAGAAGCGATAATAGCAACGGGCGGTAAAAGGTATGTTCTGAGGGAAATGCTCAAAGTTTATGTCGTGTATTACGGTAACTGCTGGAACCCTTGATGTTAGAGGTATTTGCCCATCGGTTGAGACAAACAGATCGATGCGATGTCTTTTTAAAAAGCGGGCAACCGCAACCTCAAACCATAGAATCCATAAAAAGGGGTGCCTAGCAGGTGGGAACAGCTTAACAGGGGTTACGTTTGGAGCAAATACAAAATCGTTATCCCATGGTCTATCAAACAAAAGAAAAAACTCATGCTCTGGGTGCTGCTGAACAATGCGCTGCACGGTTTCTTTTGTAAACCAGCCTATTCCTTCAAGTTTGTTCTTAATTAGAAAACGGGTGTTTATGGCAATACGCATGTTCTAGATTTTGCTGGGAAAAATAGCTCTTTTTACTCAAATGTCAAGGTATGGTATGTGTTGAGGTTAAGATGTTTCCAGAGATTGCAATACGGTTATAGGCAGGATGTTAAGCATCTTGCTGAAAGTTAGTTTCATTTACCAAAACAATTAGAATGCGGCCATAAGTAGATTGATATCTCGCGAGGGGATGCCATATAAACCGCCTAGGTAGCTATTTGTGAGTATCCCGTTAAAGATGTATATCCCCTGCCTAAACCCAGGATCGTCCTTAACCTGTTGTTTAAGGCCGCCACGTTGACCAACCTCGGCTAGGAGCGGGGCAAAAACGTTGCTCATGGCTATGGATGATGTTCGTGCTACACGCGAGGTGATATTGGGTACACAGTAGTGTATTACCCCATGCTTAACAAACGATGGCGAGGAGTGCTCCCTTATCTCCGATGTTTCAAAGCATCCGCCCTTATCTATGCTTAGGTCGATTATAACAGAGCCCTTTTTCATTATTTTAACCAGCTCCTCCGATACAACGTAGGTACCATTGGTCTCCTCCTGGGTGATATTGCCAATAACCACATCGGCAGTACGGAGCACCTTCTCTAGCACCTGTGGATGGAATATGGAGGTGTAAAGGCGCTGCCCAAGTATGTTTTGTAAATCCATTAGCCGTTTAACGGAGTCATCAAAAACCTTAACGCTGGCGCCAAGACCCAGCGCTGCTCTGGCTGCAAACTCGCCAGCGGTGCCTGCTCCCAGAATTACCACTTCGGTTGGGGTAATGCCGCTAATACCCCCAAGCATAACCCCCTTGCCGCCATTAACGTTGCTTAGGTACTCGGCTGCCACTAATACGGATGTGTTACCAGCAATGGAGCTCATTGCGCGTACAATGGGAAGTGCGCCGTCGTCGTCGCGGATGCTTTCAAAAGCAATGGCCGTAACCCTTTTTTGCATAAGGTTGCGCAGGTACTGTCCCGCTGTGCTGTTTAGGTGTAATGATGATACAACGGTTTGGTTCTCGCTAAGCAGCTCTATTTCAGACAGGAGTAGGGGCGATACCTTAAGTATTATCTCGCTTTTATACACCTCCTGCGGTGTTTGAACAATAAAGCCCCCACGCTCGCTATAATCTTGATCTGAGTAGTGAGTTTTTTTTCCCGCATCCTTCTCTATAATGATCTCGTGGCCTTGCGCCACAAGCATCTCTACCGCTTCGGGGGTAAGGGGTATTCGACTTTCGGATGGATTACACTCCTTTGGAATTCCAATAACTAGCTTGCGGCTCTTTTTTCCCAGCTCAAGCATCTCCTCTTGGGGCATTAGTCCTTTTGTAAAAGGGAACTGCGCCGTTGGTGTAACTATTCTACCCATGGTATTAAGGCTAATATTTATTGGCATGGAGGCTAGCAATACGTCACCAGCTTATGTTCAATCGGTTAAATATACCGCAAATATGGAATAGAAGCAAGTGGCTTCTGGGATGTAAAACGTGAGACGAGTTAAACGTTAAAGGATTTGCGATGTGCCAGAATCTTGAATACTGGGCATTGGTGTTTAGTTCTCTTAATCTTGAATTTCGACATCTGACATCTAACGTCTAGTGTCTTAAATCGTTACCTTTTACCCTTAAATATTGAAAATGATTCGACTAGCCACCAAACACTAAACACTAAATACTAGCCACTATATCCCAGTAACCGTTCTGGTTCCATCGGGATTAACGGATATGTGGAGCTTAATAATATTGTCTTCGGGGAGGATATCCTCAACTAGTTCGGGCCACTCTATAAGGCACAACGCGTTGTCGCTGTAAAAGTACTCCTCGTAGCCAAAGTCGTAAACCTCCTCTAGCTTGTTAATGCGGTAAAAATCAAAGTGGAAAATGGTTCTATTGCTGGCATCGCGATACTCGTTAACCAGAGCAAAGGTTGGACTTGCCACGTTATCGGTAACGCCCAAATTTTTACAAATAGCCTTAATTAGCGTGGTTTTTCCTGCACCCATGCCCCCATAGAAACAAACTACGTTTTTTGTTCCTATGGCCTTTATAACATCGTTGGCTGCATCGCTAATGCTGTTCAAACTGGTTATTTGCGTAATAATCATCGTTGCTCATTGGGTTTTAGCTCAACAAAAGGTACAATCATCTCCTCAAGTGATATGCCTCCGTGTTGAAATGTGTTCTTGTAGTACTTAACGTAATGGTTGTAATTATTGGGGTATGCAAAAAAGTCGTTACCTAATGCAAATATAAACGATGAGCTTACATTTGGTTTGGGTAAATGAATTTCTTCTGGCTTTCGTATCTCAAAAACCTGTTTAGCTTCGTAGTTTAGGTTTTTGCCTAGCTTGTACCTTAGGTTTGTAGATGTGGCGCGGTCGCCAACAACCTTAACGGCGTTGCTAACTTTTGTGGTGCCGTGGTCGGTGGTAATTATTAGGGTTACATCTTGCTCGGCCGCTGCTTTTAGCAGGGCTAACAGATCTGAGTGTAGAAACCACGATTTTGTTAACGATAGGTATGCGGCTTCGTCGCTAGCAAGGTCGCGCATGAACTCAACATCGGTACGGGCATGCGATATAATATCAATAAAGTTGTAAACCAGTACGGTGAGGTCGTTGGTTAGGATATTTTTAAGGTTATCCATAATTTTTTGACCAGCCTTAATGGTATTGGTTTTTTCGTAATACAGTTTGTACTGCTTCCCATAGCGTTGAATTTGCTTCTTAAGAAGCTCCTCTTCGTAAAGGTTTTTTCCTGTCTCCTCCTCATCAAAAATCCACATCTCGGGGTATAACTTCTGTATCTCGAGGGGCATTAATCCGCTGAAAATGGCATTGCGAGCGTATTGCGTTGCTGTGGGGAGAATGCTGCAAAAGAGCTCTTCCTTTTCTACTCGCCAGTAGGGTGTTAGGATTGGCTCTATGGATTTCCACTGGTCGTAACGTAGGTTATCGATAAGGAGCAGCAGCACTTTTTTCCCCGCATCTATCGTTGGGAATACCTTGCTGCGGAGCAGGCTGGGCGATAGAAGCGGCTTTTCGTCTTCCTTTTTATCGAACCAGGTGGTGTAGTTACGCTTAATAAACTTGCCATACTCGTTGTTTGCTTCACTCCATTGCATTTCAAGTACTTGCCCAATGCTAGGATCCGACGATTCGGCAATTTGAATACTCCACGTTACCAGTTTCTTATAAATCTCAACCCAATTATCGAAGCTGTTGGCAGAGGCAATTAGCTGCCCTATTACGCCAAACTCTGTTCTGTAGTCGGTTGTAGTTTTTTCGGTAACCAGCTGCTTGCTGTGTACGTTCTTTTTTATGGCAAGAAGAACCTGTTTGGGGCTAACGGGTTTAATTAGGTAATCGGCAATTTTGGAGCCTATAGCTAAATCCATTATGTTCTCCTCCTCGCTCTTGGTTACCATAACAACGGGCAGGGTGGGTTTTATCTCCTTAATAACGGCAAGGGTTTGAAGGCCCGTTAGTCCGGGCATATTTTCATCAAGGAAAACCAAATCAAAGTTTTGGTTTTTGATTATATCAATGGCATCGTTGCCGCTATTGGCTGTAGTAAGGGCATAACCCTTTTCCTCTAGGAAAATAATGTGTGGCCTTAAAAGGTCAATCTCATCGTCAACCCAAAGTATTTGTATGTTCATTTTAAATGGCTTTATCTGTAGTTGTTTTGGAAGAATTTGAGGTAATCGGCTATGGATTTGTCTGATTTGAATAGCTCTAGGTTCTCTTTGCTAATTACAAGTAGAACGTAGTCGCTAGGTTTCATTGTTCCCATTAGCCCTTGTTGTCCCGATGCAAGCCTAAAGTACTCCATAGCCTCCTTATCGGTTTTGAATGAGGTTACGGAAATCATAACCAAGAAATCGTTGAAGGTCTCGTTGTTAACCGATAGGTCGGCATCAATAAAGTAATCAACATTAAAGGTAATTAAGTTGAACTTTAGCTGATTAATGTTCTGTTCCTTAGGAACAAGTGCAATGAATAGGTGCTCCCCCTTAGGTTGCGAATATTCTATTGCTGCTTTTGGTGTATCAGTTTCGGTCTCTTTTGGAGTATCAGTCTCTACCTGTCCCATGGCTATTTTTAGCTCCTGCTGCTGTAGGTATGCTAAAACGTTATCGGCAACTGTTTTCTCTTCGGAGTTGGGATATTGTCGTCCAAAGCTTTGAAGTGCATCCCTGAATGTTCTTGTGTCGGCAGTTTTTCCTTTACATAGCGCTATTAGCAGAGCGAATTTGGGCTCAATCTCGGTGCCTTTGTATAAGTTAAGCCCCTCGTTGGCTTTGCTTTGGGCCATGGCAAACTGGTTTTTGCTGTAGTAGCCATATGCTTCCTGGTATAGCTTGTCCGACTCCTTTTGCTTTTGTTGCAGCTCCTTAAGGTAGTTGGGGTTGGATAGCATTTGCGCATACTGGCTATTGGGGAACTGCGACAGTATGGTGCCTTTATACCTTGCTGCATCGGCAGCATTATTGGTAAATAGCGCTATTTGGTATAGGTTGTAGTATGCCTGAAGGGCGTAATCGGTATTGGCAAACCTGTTGGCAAGGTTCTGATAAGCCTTTACTGATGCGGGGTAGTCCTTTAGGTCGTTTTGGTAAACCTCGCCTACCTTAAGCATCGCCTCAACAATTTTGCTGTTTGATATTTTTACCAACGAGTCGTTAATGGGTAGGTTTACCAAATAGTACTCTTTGGTTTTATTAGAAAGCTGCTTCTCTGGATTGGCTACAGAATCGGTAACCATTGCAGTGCTATTGGTTTCGGTAAGTACAACGCGCTTATTCTTTCGTCGCCAGTTATCCTCCAGTTTTCTACGACCCCACTTCATTTGGAACTCCGACTGGCCATAGCTTAGCGTTGCCTGATTGTAGAAGTACCACTTGCCCCCCTCATTGGTAGGGTTGTTTTGGTACCGCTGATTTTGTTGGTACTGGATGGCTCTGTCGCGATCCTCTTGCTCTGCAAGGCGTTGCTTTTCTTCTTCTGCTTGCACCTGTTTTATAAGGTTGGCAATAAGCGCATCCTTTTCGGAGTCGCTCATTTTGGCAACGCGTTGTAGGCTATCCTCCCTTGAAATGGTGTTAAGGCTCTCAACCAAACGGGTTAGGTAGCGAGTTTTTGCATCCAGTTTTGTGTACTCTGGATGCGTTTCGTCTAGCGCATTAAAGGCGCTGTCGTAGTATGCTTGTGCCTTTTCGTAGGCTGGTTTGGCAAAGTAGTAATCGGCAAGGGTGAGGTACGATACACCCTTTTGGTTATCGTTTCCTGCGCTGGATTTTGCCGATAGCTCATAGTACTCAATGGCTTTGCTCATGTTGTTCTGTGAACGCTCAATGTTACCAAGAGCGTAGTATATTTGGTCTAGGTAGTCGCGGTTCTTATCGTCCTTGGACATTTTAACCAAGTCCTTACGCATTTTTTCGGCATCGCCAGCAGCCCTAAAGTTCTGGGCAAGGTTAATTTTGGCGTTAAAGTTCATCTCGTAGGGCGGGTTCATACGCACAACCTTGGAGTATAGCACCGAAGCCTTCTCTTTGTTTCCTAACTGGTGGTGAAGCTGTGCTAGAATAAAGGTATAGCGTAGCTTATCGTCTTTCTTTTTTGCCAGTTCAAGGCATTTATCAAGAGAAGATATCGCCTCGTTAGTTTGTCCGTTCCTTAGGTAGTATTCGGCTCTTGTAGCTTGGAGTATGTGGGTAAAAGCGTCGTCCTTTGGTCTTTTGCGGTTGTTCTCAATGGTGCTAAGTTTATCGTTAGCGGCAATAAGGTCGTTGGAGAGCAACGATACCCTTGCAAGCCAAACCTGTGCCTCGAACCAGTTTCTGGTATTAGGAAACTGGAGCAAAACGTATTCAAGGGTTTTTGTGGCTTCGGGCAGAGCTCCTTTCCAAACCTGTGACTTACCAATGAGTAGCCAGGCATCGATGGCCCACTTATTATACTCGTTTAGCGAGTAGAACTCTTTATCCTTTGCTGTTTGCGCTCCTCGCTTACGTTCTGGCTTTGCCGAGATGGAGTGGCGTGTTATAAGGTTGGTGCATTTGGTTATGGCTCTATCCATATCGCCACTAACAATGCCAATGGTTTGCTTATCGCCCGACAGGAGTATAGGAAGGGTTTGGGTGTAGTTGTACTTGATACTCTCTTTTGCTCGTTTTTCTCCTCGCTGGTAGCTTTCGCGGGCATTAAAATAGTAATTGTAATGCGCAGTGAGCTTATGGAAATTACGGCTCACCACGGTGTTCTTTTTTGTTGAGCAGGAAGCTAATGCCGTACCTACAACAGCAATGGCTAATATGTATTGTAATGCGTTACTTCTCAATGCGGAAAGATTCTTCATCAAATAATGTTTATCCTAATACTTTAGTTTTTGCAACTTTGACCTAAACGTACCTAAACTATAACTAAAAATGGGCTACAATATTTTGTGTTCAAGCACATAAGATATGGGTACAATATTACAAAAATAATAGGAGTTGAGAGTTGGTAGGAATATTGGTACAAACAATAATTTTCTTTTTAAATGGAGGCAATTTAGAAGCGAACTAAACGATGTAAATAATATTTTTTCTATTTTTGATAAGTTTTAAAGGTAGAATAAAAGGGAATATAAAGATAACATTATAAAATACAGATGTAATTTTTATAGGTTTTTGTAGATAGAAGTTGGATATATTATAATGGATGGTTTATTCTCCCCGTATTACTAACTACTTTTCTCCCCGTTTTGTGGCATATTATTAAGTGATAGTTAATGTTTATAAGGTATAATGTAAAATCAATTATTACGATGAAAAAAATCGTTTTAGGATTGTTGTTTCTTTTTACAATAAATGGCTTGCTTTACGGTCAGAATCAGGATGATTACAGAAATCATTTTAGTGTATTAAATTTTAAATGGATAAGTGCCGAAGCCTTTCAAATTCAGGAGAGCGCATTTTTAAACTTGGACAACTCTTTGTTTTATGGTAGGTTAAGTTACAACTTGCCTGTATATGAGATAAAAACAGGAGGAATAACAATCCCCATAGGACTTAGCTATTCAAGTTCAGGCCTTCGTGTCGATCAGGATGCCTCTGATGTGGGTTTTGGTTGGAGTCTGAATACCGGGGGAAACCTTACTCGTATAATCAAAGGTGGAGTAATGGATAATGTTTTGTTAGAATCCTATGATGGAAGGGATGACTCATATTGCAAACGTGGATGGAATCGGTGGGGGGAGGGTTTTGGGGCAATGCCAGAATCTACCCTATCAAAACTTAATATAGATGATCAGGCTCCAGATGAGTTTGTTTTGTCTGCATTAGGCAGTACTGACCGGTTTGTTTACCAAGAAAAGACAATTCTTCCTTCTAAGAAAAATTATTTATCACTATTGGGAAGTAATATTGACTATGAGTTTAGAGTAAATGGAGATATTTATAATTTATTTGTTGAAACTGAGAATTTTAAATTTAGGGATTACGATAAGATTATTGTACGTATGCCAAATGGCATTCAGATTACGTTTTTGCCTACAGAGGCTGCCTATACTTTTAATCTAATGCTATCGCCTAGCTTAAGTATTACGAAAACAAACAATTACAATTCTTGGGGTATAAAAGAGATTCTGGATATAAATACTGGGCGCAAGGTCACATATAATTATAGTTCTTTTTATAAGTCAAATAGAGAAATACGACTTTCAAACTCTTCAACTATCACAACGTTGTATAAAAGGAGATTAAATAGTATTTCGTGGTCCGATGGACGTGTTGAATTTTGGTATTTAAAGGACAGGGAGGATAAGGTTTTTCTTGAAGGGACTCTTGAAGTGAAGGATAAAAGCCTAGATCAAATATTTATATACAACGCTAATAATGAAATTGTTAAGCAATACGATCTGTTATATAGTTATTTCGCATCAGGAGCTATAAAAAAAACCTATAAGGACTACCGGCTTAGGTTGTCATCTGTAAAGCAAGTTCCCCAAGGGAATGAGCAAATACCTCCTTTTGAATTCCAGTATCATGGGGAGAGTTTACCCTTTCCCAATATAGACTCAAAAGAGCAAGATTATTGGGGGTTTTATAATGCAAGCGGAGCGAGTACTTTAATGCCAAAGTTGTATTTTTACAAGAAGTTAGTCCCTTTGTTTAGTTCCTCAAAGATGGTAAATGCTTATTTACCCTTCATTATACCTGGATTGGATAGGGTAGAGTTAACAAAAGGGGTGAGAAGAGATCCTAATGAAGATGCCTGCAAACAGGGCATGCTAAAGCGTGTCAATTTACCAACAGGGGGCTACCAAGAGTTCGAGTATAGCCTTAATGAATTCTCCTACTACGCAGAAGGGATGCCCTCGCCGCAAATTCTTAAAGGCGGTGGCCTTAGAATTGCAAGCCAGAAGATTAGTGATGGTTCTCAAACTCGAACTTTAACTTACAATTATAATGCAGGTGGCAGTTGTCAAGGGGTTATATCTCGTTTTCCTTCCTTTGGACATTATTCCCCTTCTGGATTGCTTTATAGTTATGAAAATTTGGATGCCAAGAAACTGACTGACTACACTTTGATTTCTGAGAATAGTTCTTACGCACCAGTTATCCAGGACGGATCATTTGTTGGTTACCGAATAGTTCAGGAAATTGAGTCTGGTAATGGGAGAAAGGAATTCCACTTCGAGGTTCCTACACCTCTATTTGATGGTTTTGTACTATCCTATTATCGTTATAAGGAAGGTTCTTTAGATAAGATCCTTGAATCGTTTAATAACCCAACAAGAACTTCGGATAATAGTTTTGTGTTTCCTGACTGTAAGCCTATTATAGGAAAAGTAAGGAAAATTAACTATAGTAATGAACAGGGGCAACTTCTAAAAAGCCTTACAAAAAAATACATAGAAAAAACAAAGTATTCTATTCCTGTTAAAAGTATGGTTTATTATGGTGGAGTAGAACCAGGCTTTTTCTATTGCTCCGAGTTCCTTTTAAGGGATCGGTTTATTGCAGAGAGTGAAGTGCATACAATAGAAGGAAGTGGAGCTAATTATGTGGAAACTATTGATAAACTTTTTTACAATGATGAAAATCTCATAGAAAAGAGGATTAGTTATGAACCAGTGGATTTTAATCGAAGCCAGCAATTTTCTGATCTAGTGGTTTCCAGCGAGGAGCGGACGTACTACGATATGGATGTGGCGATTCAAACTGAGGGGGTTAGTCCGCCGTACCCAACGGGGTACTACACGGGCTTGAAGTCTGAGCAGGCTCGGTTCCATCAGGTTGTACCTGTGCTGCAGCGGCGGTTAACGCGTGAGGGGATGGATTCGGACACGTACTACCACTACGTCCTACCAGGGGGAGGTCGGGTTCTAATGGACGGGATCGTTACGGAGCGCACGGGGGATCCCCTGCGTTACAATCAGGATATACGAGTGCACCGCTTCGATGCGAGCGGCCGGCCAACGCTTTTCGAGCGGGGGAACGGCAGTGAGCGGGAGGCCGTGCTTTGGTCTGGCAGCGGGGAGTACCCATTGGCGCGGGTGCAGAACGCCCAGGGAGGAGGGGGCATCCTCTTCGAGGGCTTTGAGGGGGTGCTGGGATCCCCTGCTGGCTGGAATACGTCGGGGTCTGGGGCTCGGACGGTGGTCGGGGCGGCTCGATGGTCTGGGAGCCAGAGCCTGCGGTTCTCCGGGGCAACCGAGGCCTGGAGCGGAGTGAGCAGCCAGGCCGTAGTGCCTGTAGATCCGGGCCGGACGTATGTGCTGAGCTGCTGGTACAAGGCGGCGCCAGGGAAGTCTGCGTACATCAACTGGTACGATGCGACCAACGGGAAGAGCCATACGGCCGTGGGTTCGGGCACAGGGCGGTGGGAGTACCTGGAGCTGAGGTATACTGCGCCAGCCGCGGATCCAAAGCCCTGTACTGGGGTTCGGGTATACCTGTACGGTCACAAGAGCCCGGGTAGCGACTTGTACTATGATGAGGTGCGGTTCTACCCGGCGGGGGGGGCAATGGAGACGTACAGCTGGCGGCCCGGTGTTGGGCTGACGGGCAGAACGGATGCCAACGGGCGGCCGGAGCGGTACGAGTACGATGGGTTGGGTCGGCTTAAGGCGGTCTACGACTACGAGGGCAACATCGTGAAGCGGTACGAGTACGGGTATACGGGGGGTGCTTCACAGCAGTAGGAGGGGAATGACATGAGAGTTCAAACCAAGGCAGAATGCAAGCGTACCAGCATGGATGCAAAACGAAAAGGGCTTAGTATGATTCAATCGGTTAAGGGTTTAGGTGCGCTGGCGCTGCACCTGTTTTTCTTTGGGGTATCGGAACCAGTTGGGGCTCAGGTAGTCCGGGGGGTAGAGCCAGATAGACCCCTGGAGCCCATTGTGCTGTGCGCCGTGGAGAGGGTGTCCCCAGCAGCGCTGGCGTTCCCCTCAGCGCCATCAAGCGGACTGTTCGTCTGGGTAGAGGGGGTGGACGGGTGCCAAGACTGGGATTACCGTGTCTCAGGGCTCTGGCTCAGCGTAACGCGGTACGGGGACGAGCTGCGGGTAATGGCACAGCCCAACACGACGGGGGTTCCCCGGTTAGGAAGCATTATGGTTGGGGGGCAGCAGGTGAGCGTGACCCAGGCGGCGGGATCTGCGCCGGGTTGCTACATCCGGAGCGCAACACCGAGGGATCCCGTGAAAACGGAACAGGCATTGGCTGGGCTACCCGCACCGAAACGGGGGGAGGTGGTTCAGCACTACGATGGCTTGGGCCGGTTACGCCAATCGATTGCGGTTGGAGGTAGCCCCAGCGGGAACGATGTGGTTACCCTTACTGGGTATAACACCTACGGTCGTAAGAGCCATAGCTTTCTTCCATACGAGGCGGCAGGAGCAACGGGTGCTTTCAGGGAGAACGACCTGAGCGCTTTGGGCTACAAGGCCTCCGCTCAGTATCGATATTATGGATTGGGTAATCTCAACGAAGGGGTTGCGGATTCGGAGCACCCCTACTCGGAGACGGTGTTTGAGGCCTCCCCTCTGGGGCGGGTGCTAGAGAATGGTGCCCCAGGTACGGCTTGGCAACCCCGCGGGGGGCGCACAGTTCGCTACAGTTATGGAGTCAATGCGGTGGGCACGGTTGTGCGGTGGATGGTGGAGGAGCAGGAGCCAGAGCGGGTGTGCTACAGCAATGGGTACTACCCGGCGAATACGCTTTACCTAACCGTGACCAAAAGCGAGAACTGGACCAGCGGGCTGCTGAATACCATAGAGGAGTACCGCGATGGGCGGGGCAACGTGGTGCTGAAGCGGGCGTACGTGGAGGATGGCCCCGATGCGGGCACCGAGCCCGATCCTGTGGATACGTACTACGTGTACGACGGCCGTAACCAGCTACGGGTGGTGATCCCTCCCCTAGCCGTGAAGGGTCTTGGGGTTCAGGTGGACCTGGTGTACCAGTACGCCTACGATGCCCGCGGCCGCATGGTGGAGAAGAAGCTACCCGGCGCAGAGCCGGTGTACATGGTGTACGACCCCCGCAACCGGTTGGTGCTCACGCAGGACGGGAACCAGCGGGCGCAGGGGAGCTGGCTGTTCACCAAGTACGATGCGCAGAACCGCCCCGTGCTGACGGGCGTGTATGCGGATGGGAGAACCCGGCAGCGGGTGCAGGCCGACGTGGACCAGTCGTACGCTGATGAGCGCTACCTGTACCAAGAGGAGGCGGGTAGCGCGGTGCTGGGGTACACCAACCAGTCGTTCCCCAGCGTTGGGGACGCGGTGCATTACCTAACAGCTACGTACTACGATGGCTATGCGCAGCTAAACGCGGCGAACGGCTTTTCGGGGCTGGGCTTTGTACCACAGGCAGGGTTTATAGCCTTTGGGAACGGGGCGGCTAGCCATCCCCGTGTGCAGGGCCAGGTAACCGGAACGCGGGTTAAGGTTCTGGACGGGAACGAGCATACGGCGGGCGCGCGGTGGACGTGCAGCGTGACCTATTACGACGACCGCTACCGCCCCATCCAGGTGCGGGGAACGCTGTACGATGGGGCTACGGGAGGCACTTACACCCGCAGCACGCGGTACGCCTTCTCTGGCGAAGCGGAGCGGGTGCGGGAGCAGCAGGTATTCGGTGGCAAGACCACGGAGCGGACACTGGTCAGCACGTACGACCATGCTGGGCGCCTTCTGGGGACAAAACACCAAATTGCAGGGGACGCTGGAAACGGAGAGGTGGAACTTTCTGCGAGGCATTACAACGGTGTAGGGCAGCTCGTTGGCCTAGAGCTGGCAGGGGGCAGTCAGGAGGTGCGCTACGCGTACAACATACGGGGGTGGCTTACAGCCATGAATACCCCAGAGGATCTGATGCACGGAGCCCTGTTCGGCCTGCGGTTGGGCTACGAAAAGCCCGAAGCAGGGGCAGCCCCGCAGTACAACGGCAACATCGCATCGGCGCACTGGAGCACGCAGTTCCAGGGGGTGGCGCGCAGCTCCTACGCCTACAGCTATGATGCGCTAAACCGGCTCACGGATGCCGACTATAAGGTGGCGTCGGGAAGTGCTTTCAGCGAGAGCAGCCGGTTCGAGGAGCGAGACATCCGCTACGACCTGAACGGGAACATCCTGTCCCTGTCCCGGAGCAGCGCGAGCGGCTCTGTGACGCGAATCGACAACGTCTACTCGGGCAACCAGTTGGTTTACAATGGGGAGGATGAGTACCGGTACGACCGCAACGGAAACATGACCTTTGACGGCCTACGGGGCTTCAGCGTGGAGTACAACCAGCTAAACCTGCCCAGGAAGGTGAGCAGGGGTTCCGATAATATTTTTTACATTTACAGCGCTGCGGGGGAGAAGCTGGCCATGAAGCGGGGAGGCGCGGTGGCGCAGTACTACGCGGGTCCCTTTGTGTACGATGGCAGCCGGGCGGTTGACCACATCGTGCACCCGGAGGGCGTTGCGGAGCGGGTGAGCGGGGGCTACGAGTACCAGTACTTCCTGCGCGACCATCTGGGCAACACGCGGGTGGTGTTCGCGGCGACCACTGGGGGCGTGGCCGTGAGGCAGGCTACGGACTACTACCCCTTCGGGCTGGCGCACGCGCCCATGGCGGTGAGCAACGGGAACCGGTACCTGTACAACGGGAAGGAGCGGCAGGACGCGGCGCTGGGCGGGGTGGCGTTCGACTGGTACGACTACGGGGCGAGGTTCTACGACCCAACCCTGGGTAGGTGGCACAGCCTAGACCCGATGGCAGAGAAGGGGCGGCGTTGGAGCCCCTACAATTATGCATTTAATAACCCAATGAGGTTTATTGATCCTGATGGGCAGTGGCCTAATCCTCCTGGATTATTTGAAATAGTAATGTATACAGCGAAGACTTTAGTTGAAACTCAGACTAAATCTAGAGAACACATTAAGGATGTAGGGCAAACCGCTTTAAATATGCCTGAGATTAAGACCAAATCTAAAGGGGAGGACATAATTGCAATTAATTTGGGAAAATCTTTTAAGGTACCAGGATTTGGCGAACTTAAATTAGGATGTAAACTTGCCGTGAACGAGGATAAGGGTTTAGTTCAATCAGTAACTGTGGGGGCTACGGTATTGGAATCTTATGGCGCAACAGTTGAAGTTGAAGTTTACCAGGGAAAAAATAGTGAAGTCAATGTTGATACAAAATCGGATCATGGTTTAACTAAACCATCCTTGCCCTCCTCCCCTGTTAATGGTTCTGCTTTACTTAGAACTGTAAAGGGAACGATGGAGAGTCTACAAACGTATATTCTCCAAAGGGTTGACGAAATGGTAAATCGTGAAAACTACATAAACAATGAAGAGCGTAAACAGGAAGAGTTATAGTTTATACCTCATAATACTTTGGTATAGCATACTTACTATTGGCGTTGGAATTTTGTTAAATCTAATGGCTATAATTTATCTGCCGCCTAATGGCGAGATTTCAACATTGATTCTCTCAATTTTTTTTATGTTAGTGAAAGTTTTATTTCTGTTCTTATTTGTCGTATTGCTTAAAGGGAGTAGGGGGGTATACCTGCTTAACTTTATTTTGTTCTATTGGGTAGCCCAAACCTTTTTCTTTGGTTTTTTTGGAAATGTATATGCTTTCACTACAGGACCTCACTTGGCTGTATATTTTAAGTTTGTTGATGTTTTCGATGTCGGGTTTATAACCAAATTTTGGTCACAAGAGTTAACACTAAAAATTAATTCGAGTAGCGATAAGTTTTATATAGGTATAAATGCAATACCTGTAATAATAACAATTATTTTAGCATATGCCTTGCCTCCAGGTGAGCGTATAAGACTAGAAAAAAGGAATAAGCCCAGTTAAGACAGCAGAAATTTAGCGTGAAATGACGTAAGGCATGTATTGATCTGGTTCTAAGCTGATAATGTAGAGTATTCTGAGACAGATACAGGAAAACAGAAAATAGAGTTCAACATTCTGAGTTGTTCTAAAATAGGTTGACAGATTTATAAATAATTTATTAATCCCTCGAGGGTACCCTCAAGGGATTTTTTTCCGTTCACCTAATGCTCTAAAGTTGACTATCACTGCGATTGGCATTCTAAGATAAAAGCAAGAAACAAGCAAAAAAGATTCTCCATCCTTTGCCACAAAGGTATGCCCCTCACCAGAAACTGTCAAGGGTGTATAAACGGCTTGTTCCTAGCCGCCCTAGACAGAACCTGCTGTTTGGCATAAGTGGCATTTACAGGATGCTGAAGGTGTGGCTCCGGTTCATTGGTAACGCGGTGTACACCATCGTATCCCCGTAGGGTGTGTCGCGTTGCACTACTGCGAATATTCTGGAGGGCAGTTTGTTCCTGATGATGTTTAGCGTGCTCATCTTGCCTTTCCCCTCGCTGATTCTCCGCTGGTAGTACATTCACATCTCGGGATTGCACCGAATTGCGATGGGGGCAGTGCTGTTGAGTAGCGACTTAAACTTCTTGTTTGCAAAGCAGTGCACTTGCGATTTCCCCTTAATGCTAACCTCCGATTGGTATGGAAACGGTGCAATACCCGCATAGGATTCAAACTTTCTAAAGATAGGGAATAGCGTAAACCCATTGGTAAAGACGATTATGAACAGCGCGGTTTGGATGCCAACGCCCTTTATCCCTACAATTAGGTCAAACATCCGCTTCAGTGGTTTTTCAGCCTGAATCACTAGTTTTCAATGCCTTTCAACGGTCAGGATTTGCTGGTTCAGTGCCTTGATCATCACCTCATGCACAGCAGCATCTGGCAGAATCCCACAGCGGTGTTCTTAACGCGCCGATGCTTCCTTGCTGTGTGAATGGTTGCATCAATGAACGGTTTTGATACATTGATGCCAATAGTTTCCTTAAAACCCATAAATTTGAGTTTACGTGAGACAAGGTTGATGAACTAAAGACTTTAAATGGTCTGCAAACCTTATAATCTAAATGGTTCTTCAAAAGGAATAAGTATGGGGACTAATGCCGAACATAGACCATAAACCTAGCGGCGGCTAAAGTTCACCCCATTCTTATTTTAAAATTAAGGGCTAATTTTTTAGAATACAAATCTAAAGGCGGTTGGCTGTGTCACCGCTCGATTATTCTTCGAGGCTTTGTATTGTATATGGGAGGAAACGCAAAGCCCATTTACTCTAAAACCCAGCATCTCTTGTATGCTTTCTAGTGCAAAAACAAGATTTTCTTTGCGGGTTATACCTCATTTGCAGGGGGATTATTGTATGCTTTTTCTTCAGAGTCAATGGTATGGGGGTATTTTGTTTGCAAATATTAATTACAGGGAGTAATTAGTCTCGTTTAAAGTGTTATTTATCCATTATCCTTGCAACCGTGTTGATATAAGTCTATATCTTGTTTTCTAATTTTTTCCTGTATTAGATACAACCATATATTGACCTTATACTAATTATATTTTATTTTTAATGAACTATCTTTACCTAGAAATTTGCAAATAACCCAAATATCATGAAACGAATACCCATTACTCTTGTAGGGTTGGCTTTGTTTGGATTGGTGACTAGCTGTTACGATTTTTCTAAATTCGATAACATCACCATCGATCCAGTCGATACCGACATGGCGTTCCCTGTTATTAACTCATCAATTACATTTAAGGAGCTTGTAGAGCGAGGCGATGAGAATACCATTGTTGGTATTTACCCTGGAACCAATCAATTCTATGTTTCATTTAGAGATACCAATGAGTTTGGTTTGGCAAGCGACCAGTTTACCATTCCTTCTCAGTCTTTCTCCGAGAGTGTTGAGTGGCCCTTCCCAAGCATTCCTTTAGTAGAGTCGGATGTGGATTATGACTTCGAGGAATCCTTTGAGGAGTCGTTTACCGCAATTAATGGCGTTGAGCTAAAGTCCATAGACCTCTCTGCAGGTTCCATAACAATTAGCCTTAACAACAGTTTTAGCCATCCAATATCTGGAAACCTGATTCTTGTGTCGTTAAAGGAAGCCGATGGAACCTCGGTTGTTGTTCCATTTAACATCCCTGCTAATGGAGCCGATAATATAGATGTTGCAATGGCAAACCGCACGCTGGATTTGTATAGTACAGCAAACGATACATATAATACGTTTGCCTATAGCGTTTCGGCCACAATTACAACCAACAGCACTGCAGGAATATACACAGGACAGGGGGTTTCTTTTAACATGAACATTGGTGGGCTCGACTTTAACGAGCTTAGGGGCGAGTTCAACTACAGCTTCGATACCGATTATCTATTCTCCTCTCTCGATATCTTTAGCTCTGCCTACATTTCGAATATGCACCTTGCCGATCCTCGTTTGGAGCTTACTCTAGAGAATGGATTTGGTATTCCATCATCCCTATCGCTCTTTAAATTTGAGTTTGTAAATACCAATACACCCGCTTTAGTTAATGTCGCTAATGAGGGGGTTCTTGGTGAGGAGGATTTGAAAATATCCCTTCCCAACTACTTGGCGCCCGCAACAGAAAACACGCAATACGGTACATCTCTATATAAGCTTAACGGACAAAACTCTAACATTGAAGATATTTTTGATATTGCTCCAAACCAGCTAAACTTTGGTGCAACATTCACATTGGGCGATAACTCTGGCGACCACAATCAGTTTGTTAGACGCGATAGCAAAATCAACTTCATATCGTACATTGAGGTTCCGCTTGAGGGGTGGGCTACAACACTTGTTTTGCAAGATACACTTGAAAATATTGAGTGGCCATCAATTGATGATTTGGGCGAGGTTGACGAGGAATCCCTTGATGTTGAGCTGCGGTTTATTTTCAACAATGGGTTACCTCTAGATATGAACATGCAGGTACTTTTTGTTGATGATAACGAAAATCCAATCACGTCTCTTTTTGATGATCCTGGGCTAACTCCTTTCCTTGAAAGCGCTCCTATTGGACCCAATGGCGAGTCGGTAGGTAAAACCCCAGTTCTGGTTCCAGTGCATGTTAAAAAGGCCAAGTACGATTTAATGGCTAGTGCAACCCAGATGATAGTGCAGTATCAGGTTAATACTGGTGGAGAAGTGCAGCAGAACGTAAAGATTTTATCCACCAACGAGATTGATTTGCTGCTTACCGTGAGAATGAAAGGAACCATAAAACCTAACAAGTAGTTGCCGTGAAAAAGATATTCTATACCCTAATCATAGCTTTTGCTGGATTTAGTTCCTTTGCTCAATCGGAACTCTCGTTACCCATGTTTAAAGACGTGTTTCAGTCCAGCTACATAAATCCCGTTGTTCGTCCCGAGTTTACCACAAGTATTGGACTTCCTGGTGTTTCGGGTATTTATGGGCAGTTCATTTTTAATGGAACGGTAACCTCAAATGTGTTCGAAGAGCGGAATAACGAAATTGTACTGCTTCCCGACCAGCTACTAAAGGAGTCGAAGGACAAAAACCTAATTCATGCCAATTTTAACGCCGACATATTCCACCTTCGGTTTAAATCTAACAATTGGTTCTACTGGTTTGGCGCTAGGTTACACTCCGACAACCAGTTTACCTACGCTAAGGATTTAATTGGATTGGCCGTGCAGGGCAATGGTGCTTACATAGGAAAAACAATTGACCTATCTAATACCACCATTAACCTTTCCCAGTATTTGGAAACCACCATTGGCGCATCCAAATCCTATAAGAAATGGGTTTTTGGCGGTAGGTTTAGTATGCTATATGGATTGGCCAATGTACAGTTTAACCCCGATGACCTAAGCATACAGATTCAGGACTCTACCTACGCGCACACCTTTAGCGCCAATGCGGTTATGAATACGGCCGGAATCCCCAGGAATAAGTACAACGAGCCCGATTTTGAACACGTTGATGGCGACTGGGCACTCGATAATTACTCCAGCCTAAAGAACCGCGGCTATGCTCTTAGCATGGGTGCCTCCTACAGCTACGATAGCAGAACTACCTTTACCGTTGCCATATCCGATTTGGGATTCATAAACTGGAAGGATAGCGTAATGAATTATCGGGTTAAGGGTAGCGATACTTTTCATGGGTTAGATGCCCTAAGTGATTGGCTTTACAACAGGGAAACCAATCCCGACTCCCTAATAGAGGATTTCATGGATAACTTTGACGATGAAAAAACATCCAAAAGTTACAGAACCTGGCTTGCTCCTAAGTTTTATCTAGCAGCAAACTACCAGATTGCTCGCCGCACCCATTTTGGCGCATCGTTCTATGCTGTGTATAACCACAAGTTTTACCCCGCATTCACCATTTCGTTAACCCAAGGCGCTGGGCGTTTCCTAAATCTACTGGCTAGCGTGTCGGCAAATCAGCGAACCTTAACCAACCTAGGGCTTGGGTTGGTTGTAAAGCCCGGACCGTTCCAAATTTATGTTGTAGCGGACAATCTTTACCCGTTAATCAATCCACTTAAGTTTACCAATGCAAACATTCGCATAGGTATGAACCTAGTGTTTGGAAGGGTGGTTCCACCAGCAGGACTTCCTTATAGGTAGTAAAGGTGCTGTAACTTAAAATGAAAAAGACAATTATGAAGAAGATAGCCATAAACTTTTTACCAATACTGTTACTGGTATTACTTGCTGGATGCCTCTTTGCCCAAACCACATTTAATCCAGTAAACCTTGGCCCTACAGTTAATACCGAGTATGCCGAAGTAAACCCCGTTATTTCTACCGATGGTAACACGCTCTATTTTAGCCGTGTTAACCATCCCGAAAATACCTACGGTACCGACAACAGTCAGGATATTTGGTACACCACCAAAAACGCTGATGGTACTTGGTCGCAGGCAAAACGACTTCCCAACAACGTTAATGTGGCAAGGTATAACACTATACTATCGGCACTTAGCGATGGGAATACGTTTATAATAAGCGGTTCCTTTAATGCCAGAGGTACAGAATGGGTTGGCCGCGGGATATCTGTTGTTGAGCGCATAGATGAAAACACTTGGTCTAACCCTAAACCAATAAAAGTACGCCGAATTCACCGGAAGGATAGAGGTCGTGGAAGCTATGCCTATATGACCCCCGATGGTGAGCTGCTATTCTTTGCCATTACCCCTAGCCCTAATAGTAAGCGGTTATCAATATATGTATCAAAACGGGTAGGAGAGTGGAAGTATAGCAAGCCAAAGATGCTAAGTGGCAAAGTTAACGATGGGCGTACCAACGAGGCTCCCTTTGTTACTCCCGATAAAAAGGTGCTATTCTTTGCATCGAATGTTGACGATAGCAAAAACATGGATTTTTACTACTGCAATCAGGTTAGCGATGGCGAGTACCGTAAGTGGTCCAAGCCAGTCCCCGTTGGTGAACCAATAAATACAGCAAACTGGGACTCATACTATAAGCAGAACGAGAAGGGTAGTTGGGCATACTTTAGCTCAATAACCAACTCTACTGGGAAGTCCGATATTTTTAGCGTGAAGCTTTTTGAGGAGAATCCGTTCATTAAGGTTCGTGGGTTAATCCTAAACCAGGCCGATCAAACCCTAATGCTAGCCGACACGGCTTACCGAATACTAGTTAACGGGAAGGAGTGGGAGAATATTAAGGTAGATAAGGTTGCCGCAACCTACGAGGTAACCCTTCCGCTAGGAGCAGCATATACGCTTAAACCCGAGATGGAGAGCTGGAATGGCATTTCAACAGACATTGATGCTACCAACCTTAAAGAGTACACAGAAACCGATGTAAATCTGTATTTTACATCAATCCCTTATGTTCTTGTAAAGGGTAAGATTGTAAACACTAGGACAAACCAGCAGCTGCCAATGGAGAGGAATCCTAGAATACTCATTAACGGAGAGGAATCGGATTCTGTTAAGTTCGACTTATACTCTTCTGCATTCCAGGCATTGCTCCCACTTGGACAAAAATACGTTTTTAGTGCAAGGGTACCAAATTTCATTGCTACTGTTGATACTGTTGATGTTACTACTGAGCGCTCCTATGTAGAGAAGGAGATTGTACTTAATGTTTCCTCTGTTCCTTGGGTACGCATTAATGGTATTGCAATGGATAATGCAACATTTACTCCTATACTAGGGGAGAGCAATCCAAAGCTGGTTATAAATGGTGCTGTAGCAGATTCAATCCAGATTGACTCCTTAACGGGTGCGTTTAGGGTTAACCTTCCTTTTGGGGCGCAGTACAAACTGGGTATAGCCTCGCCAAGCTACAATACTGTTGATAACAACATCGATTTGAGCACATATACCGAGTTTACCACTATATCAACAAACGTATTTGCTGAGCGTAAGGATGCTAATATTGCAACCCTAGAGGGTTCCATAATAAACACAAAAACTGGCAAGCCACTTGAGGCTGGTGTTAAGGTTAGGCTCAAGATTAATGGTGTTGAGTCCGATGCTTTCCGCTTCGATACCACTTCATCAACATACAAGTTAAAGCTGCCCATAGGCTTATCGTACGACTTAACTCCATCGGTTAAGAACTTCTATAATAAGTACGAACCTGTAGATTTAACCAAGGTTGCTGCACGAACTGTAATACCAAAGAACTTCTATGTTACACCAATTGAGGTAGGACAATCTGTTAACATTGAGAATATCTACTTCGAAACAGGAAAGAGTACGCTTAAGGTGGAATCGTTCAAATCCCTAAACGCTCTTGTTGAGTTCTTGCAGGAGTACCCAAATGTGAAGGTTGAGATTGGTGGTCATACCGATAATGTTGGTGGAGCCGATATTAATCAGCGTATTTCTGAGCAACGCGCCAAAGAGGTGGCAAACTACGCAATAATGATGGGAATTGACGCTTCGCGTGTAACATCAAAGGGTTATGGTATGACTAAACCTAAGGCAACTAATAAAACTGCTGCGGGTAGGGCACAAAACCGTAGGGTTGAGTTTACTATAACTGGAATATAGAGCATTTGCTTTGCTAAGGAAACGCACCAGAAATTGGTGCGTTTTTTTTTGGCACTATTGATTAATATAAAATAAACTTATATATTAGCTGCATATATATAAGATGCCATGATATCGAACGATTTGTTAAAAGGAACCCTTCGTACTATAGTACTTAAGTTGCTCAAGGAGCACAAGAGGCTTTATGGTTACGAGATTACGCAAAAGGTGGAGGAACTTTCTGGCGGAAAGGTTAAGCTAACCTTTGGTGCACTTTATCCAGTGCTCCATAAGCTGGAGGCCGAGGGCTATGTGGTAACCGATAAGGTTAACATAGGCAAACGTGTACGAATATACTATTCGCTAACTCCCGAAGGGGTTAACTGGGCACAGGCGCTGGTAGATGAGTTTGAGGATTTTGTGAATACAATGCAGCTTATTCTCCAACCATATCCAGCAAAATGAGACCATTAAGTGACTTTGAATTCGAGTACATTCTTACCGACTTAGAGCATAAGGGGGTAACCGAGAAGCATATTCAATTGGAACTGGCCGACCATATTGGATGCCTTGTTGAGGAGAGCCCTTTGCTAGAAACCAATTTTATGCGTGCTTACGAACTGGTGGTAAGCACCTTTAAGTTGGATAGTCTAGGCGATTTACAGAGAAAAATTCTACTATCGGAAAACCTAAAATTCCAAGCAATGAAAAAGTCAACCTACATTTTTGGAGCACTTAGCGCCATACTTATGGTAACAGGTGCAATATTTAAAACCTATCATCTAGCTGGTGCTGGGGTAATAATATTGCTAGCTTCGGTTCTTATTGTTTTTGTTTTTCTTCCAATGCTATTTTACACTACTTATAAAGAGGAGCCTTCAAAGCTTAGTCTGGCGCTATCGGTAATTGGGTTTACCGTTGCTGCTGCTATGCTACTGGGTTTGCTGTTTAAAATAATGCACTGGCCTGGCGCTAATATTATGCTGTTATCTGGTCAGGTTGCCATTGTTGTAGGTTTTTTCCCCGCCTATGTGCTCTCCATATTTCGTAATGCGCCCAATAGGCAAAAGGTGCCAATGTTTATTCTGCTAATAGCCGTAGCAGCATCGGTGCTGGTAATGCGCTCAAGTATTAGCTACTCCTACGATGTTAAGGAGATTTACATTAACAGGTACAAAACAGCTCTTGTGGCAAGCAAGCTTATTGCGCTGGATTCCGATGCTATAACAGATACGGTAAATACAGAAGCAGTAACCGATATAAAGGTACAAGCAAACCAGCTTATTGCGCTTTTGGAAACGGCTAGAACAAAGGTTCTTAGCGAAATTGGCGATTCGTTAACCATTGATTCCCGCCGCTTGGAAAGCGACAGGGTAACCAACCGGATTATGCTTTCGCAAGAGTACGGGCACCAAATTCATGAAGCCGTTGATGCTTTTAACAAGAAAATGAAAGGGTATGCAAAATCTGAGCGTACTCAAATGATTGTAGAAAGCTACCTAACCGGGCTCCCCAGGCTAGTTCACACTCCTGTTCTAATCACGCTTATTGATATTGCCGAGATGGAACGAAACATCCGTATGGTGGAGTACGAGGTGCTAAAGGACTTATCAAATAGCTAAGCATTATAGTTTGAAGCGAATTGGCTGCATTATGCCAGTTCGCTTTCATCCACTCGAATGGTGCCCTCTAAATAGGTTATGGCATTTCCTTTAATTAGAACCCTATCACCCATATCGGTACAAAATAGCTCTCCGCTGCGTTGGGATAGCTGTTGTGCGTACAGTTGCTTTTTTCCTAATCGCTCACACCAATAGGGCACAAGGCTACAGTGAGCTGAGCCTGTAACAGGATCCTCAAAAATAGTGGCTTGTGGTGTAAAGAACCGTGATACAAAATCGGCCTCTTTGCCTGGTGCAGTAACAACAACCCCACCTGGATCTAAGTTTATTCTATCAATAAGCCTCCTATTTGGGGCAAGGGATTCTATTTCCTCTTGAGTTTCGTAAACCAGAACATAATCCCGGGCAAGAAGAACTTCCTTGGGTTGGATGTTTAAGCTTTCGGCAATTTCTATGGGGAGGTGCGCTGGGAAGGGTTTCCGGTGCGGAAAATCTAGAACAAGTAAATCGCCTTCACGGCCCACGGATAAATCGCCTGAGGCTGATTTGAAGTGAATGTGCTGCCCATCATATCCCTTGTGGTTAAATATTACGTGTGCAGTTGCAAGCGTAGCATGGCCGCAAAGGTCCATTTCTATGTCGGGAGTGAACCAGCGTAGGTGGAAGCTGTCCCCTTTTCTGGTGAAGAACGCTGTTTCTGCAACGCCATTCTCTTTGGCAATGCTAAGCAGTGTGTTGTTGGGTAGCCAATCCTTTAGCATCACAACGCAGGCCGAGTTACCCCTAAAAACCTTACTGGTGAATGCGTCCACTTGATATATTGGTAGTGTTATCATGGTATGTTTGATACTGTTTTTTTGTTAAGCTTAATGCTTATTTTTTCAACTATAGCTGCCGTTGCAACTCCCACGGCATAGGCAACTAGGTCGCTCCATAGGAATCCGAATCCTAGTATAAGTCCTCCAATTCTGGTTGCACGTAGCGTATCAATCCATGGAGCATGGTAAAGTTGTGTAATTTCAATGGCATAGCAAAACAGCAGGCTGGCAAGGGCGACTCTGGCTGTTGATGTTTTTTTTAGGACAATTGCCAGCATAACAAAGATCATCGAAGCCCATATGGCATCGCCAAGCATTAGGTTAATGGCGTGGGGCAAATGGGCAGATAAGTGCCTTGACATCAATCCTAAAACCACTACAACGGCCAAAATAAGTGTGTATAAAAATCTATTTCGTGACTTATTCATGTTGGGGTTATGGGTAAATTTTCTTAAAATTAGCTCGAAAAGGGGCTTTAAAAGTAAGACATTGCCTTTATTGAATGCAAAGTATCAACAAACAAAAGTGTATGAAGTATAATTTTCTTAATAGAGAGGGGCTATACCGTGAAAACGGTGAGCTGTTCCGTGTTCTGGTTGTAGAGCAGAAAGAGGACGACTGGGGGCTGCGACTTACACTTAGGCATGTAGAAAATCGTTTTGCACGCGAAGATGAAGATGGGGTAATGGTTTATGAGGCCAAGGAGAAGGCCCCAGAGGATTTCACCATATCGGGAGCATGGGAAATAGTTAGTGTTACCGACGATATGCTCTCACTAGCCTATACTGGTCTTACCATTAGCTTTAAACAGCCTGTGCTTAATGCCTTTATTCGCTCGGAGGGCGATTGGTACGATATATGGTTTGCCAAGGAGTAGCCAGTTTTTGGTAAAGGGCACATTATAAAACGAAAAACGGCCACACATTTGTGCGGCCGCTTTGGTGTGTATTCTACTTCTAAGTTTATTCCTCTCCGTTCTTAAGAAACGACTCAACTTTATCAACCATATTCTTTGAGCCCACAATAAAGGGAACGCGTTGATGAAGGGAGTGGGGTTTTATTTCTAGTATTCTCTCGGTTCCACTAGTTGCCTTTCCTCCTGCTTGCTCTGCAAGGAATGCTATTGGGTTACACTCGTATATTAGCCTAAGCTTTCCGTTAGGTGCCGATGCGGTTTGGGGGTAAATAAAAATACCTCCTTTTAACAGGTTTCGGTGGAAATCGGCAACCAAGGAGCCAATGTATCGGCCAGAGTATGGGCGGTTGGTCTCCTTATCGGTTTCCTGGCAGTAGCCAATGTACTTCTTAACGCCATCGGGGAACTTGCCAATATTTCCTTCGTTAATGGAGTATATAGCTCCATTTTCGGGAGTTTGTATGCCCATGTGCGATAGGCAGAACTCACCTATGGATGAGTCAAGCGTAAAGCCAAAAACACCACGACCAGTGGTGTAAACAAGCATGGTAGAGGAGCCGTAAATTATATATCCTGCTGCAATTTGTTTGGTTCCCTCTTGAAGGAAATCCTCAAGCACAGCCTTTTCTCCCCGAGGGCTTATACGACGATATATGCTAAAAATGGTTCCAATGGATACGTTTACGTCAATATTGGATGAGCCATCCAGAGGGTCCATGCAAAAAATGTAGTTCCCGTCACGCGAAAGATCGTTATCAAAGGTGATGATCTCCTGATCTTCCTCAGAGGCAACACCACAACACTCTCCACTCGATTTAAGTGCTTGTATAAGCTGGTAGTTAGCAAAAACATCCAGTTTTTTCTGATCTTCGCCCTGAACGTTAACCTCTCCTGCCTCTCCAAGAATGTCAACCAGTCCAGCCTTATTCACCTTTTTGTTTATAACCTTTGCGGCTACTCCTACCTGATAAAGCAGTCGGGAGAACTCACCGGTTGCAAAGGGGAAGTCGGCCTGTCTCTCTATTATAAATTGGGTTAAGGTCTTTATTTTATAACCTTTCATGTCAATCAATTTTCGTCCAGATTTTGGCTTGTCAAAGGTAGTTATTTTACTACAAACCAATGATGGTGAATTGTAAAAATATCAGAATTAAAACGTTTGCGCTTTAACTTTTTCTTGTTCTGGACTAAACTCATTAAATGTGGAAATAAAATAATCTTTTTAAGTTGCTATTTTATTTGCTTAGTGTAAGTTTGTTCCTGTTTTGGCAAATACTGGAATGACTTATGAACTCAAAGGTTACTCGTATTTATAAGTTTGGTGGAGCATCGGTAAAATCGGCCGATGGGGTAAAGAATATTGCTTCCATTGTAGGGGCTTCGTCCGATAACCTAGTGGTTGTGGTTTCTGCAATGGGAAAAACAACCAATGCACTCGAGAAGTTGCTTGGTGCGCACATGGCAGGAAGCGCCGATAAGTGGGAGCTGTTTGCCAACTTGCAACGCTTCCACTTCGAAATAGCCAAAGAGCTGATGTGCTCGTCGGACACTATTCTTAACGAGCGCCTCGAAATACTTTTTGGTCAAATGCAGGCTATGCTTGCTTCCCCTGCTGTAAATGGATACGATTACTGCTACGATCAGCTGGTTTGCTACGGCGAGTTGCTTTCCACGGCAATAGTTAGCTCGTATCTATCCAGTGTAGGGGTTGCCAATCAGTGGATTGATGTTAGATCTTGTATTCAGTCCGATACCACTTACCGCGAAGGCGTTGTTGACTTTGTTACTTCGGGTTACCATTGCAAAAAGAACTTTACCTTTAGTCCTCAGCAAATATATATAACTCAGGGGTTTATTGCAGGAACGCCCGTGGGTACCACAACAACTCTTGGGCGCGAGGGCTCCGATTACACCGCTGCAATTCTTGCCAATTTGCTCGATGCCCAAGATGTAACCATTTGGAAAGATGTTGAGGGGGTACTTAATGCCGATCCTAGAATCTTCCCAAACACCCAAAAACTGGACTTTGTGTCGTTTCAGGAAGCCATTGAGCTGGCCTATTGCGGGGCACAGATTATCCATCCCAAAACAATTAAACCGCTTCAGAACAAGCAGATCCCTTTAAACGTAAAATCGTTCCTTAACCCAGAGGCCGAAGGAACTAAAATTTTACACTCCGATACGCCAATAAAGCTACCACCCATTCTAGTGCTAAAGCAAAAGCAGGTTCTGCTTTCTATGTCGCCTCGAGATTTTAGTTTTGTTATTGAGGACAGCCTAAGCAAGATATTTGCTTTGCTCTACAAGCATAGGGTTAAGGTAAACATCGTTCAGAGTTCAGCTATCAGCTTTACCGTTTGCGTTGATGATGAACCGCATTACCTTCCTGCCGCTATTGAGGATTTGAAACACGATTTTGTGGTAAGGTATAACAGTAACCTTGAGTTGCTTACGGTTAGGCACTATACTTCACAAGTTCTGGATGAGCAAATTAGTAACAGAACGGTGTACTTGCAGCAACGAACCCGTAGTACGGGGAGGTTTGTAATGGATGCTAAGGTGTGGTAGTGGCTTTCGATAAGCTATTGGGGTTATGCTTAATGGTAAACAGAGCCTTGTGCCCAATAAATGTGCCTTGTGCGCTGTAGTGTTCAATGCCAAAGGTCATTGCATCAACCCTTTTAATTAGTTCTCCAGACTCAAGCATTTCCCAGTGCTCGGTAAACTGAATCTTGCTTACAAGTTCTATGTTAAAGTTAGGGTTGTTTTCAATGGCTCTTACGCTATCAATGGGAATGGCTTCTTGTGAAAAGAAATCGTAGGTATAATACTTTCCAGAGTATATAAGCTCAAATATTTGCTTTACAAATGCTACCCTATCAATCCCTTTCACCCGTAAGTTCTCCCACTCGTTCTCTGGGTCCATTGAGCGGATAATCACATCGTAAATAAGACTGTCGGCAATTACCTTTCCTGTTGTAGAAAGGGTGTTACCTTTGCCTGATTTCTCTGTGTTGGTTGGAGTGTGCTTGCATCCACCCAATACAAATAGTAGGAGTAGCGCTATAAGGAACAACCTTTTCATGGCTTGCTCTTGTGGATTTTAATGGTTCTAGGATAAAACATTTTATCTGCTAAAAACAAGCTCTTGTCCTTTTACCGATTCGTCAAAAATGCCCTTGTTGTAAACCAATCGTCCGTTAACAAAGGTTTGTACAACCTTAGCCGATAGGGTGTTCCCTTCCAATGGCGACCATTTACACTTGTAAAGGAGGCTCTCTTTTGTAATCTCCCAACTAGCAGCAGGATCTACAACTACAATATCAGCAAAATAGCCTTCTCTTATGAAGCCTCTTTTCTCTATCCCATATAGTTTTGCTGGGGCATGGCACATTTTTTCAGCAACAAGTTCTATGGGGAAGTGCCCTTTTTGGGCAAGCTCTAACATGGCTAGAAGGGAGTGCTGCACCATTGGCCCTCCCGAAGGGGAGCTAAAGTAACCCTGATTTTTTTCACTCTCTAAATGGGGAGCATGGTCGGTTGCCACCACATCAATTAGATTGTGCTTTAGGCCTTCAATAAGCGCAAGTCTATCGTTTTCCGTTTTTACCGATGGGTTCCACTTGATTTTCCACCCTAGGGTATCGTAGTCTTCATCATCAAACCATAGGTGATGTACACAAACTTCGGCAGTAATTAGCTTTTGCTCAAGCGGCGTGTTGGAGTCGAACAGCGAAAGTTCTTTTCCCGTTGATAGGTGCAGTATGTGAAGCCTACTATTGAATTTCTTGGCCAGACTAACCGCTAGCGATGATGATATGAAACATGCCTCCTCACTCCTTATTATAGGGTGATACCTAAAAGCTATCCCGTCACCATATTTGCTATGGTACTCCTTTAGGTTGGCTGTAATTGTGGCTTCATCTTCGCAGTGCGTAGCAATGAGTATTGGCGATTGTTTGAAAATGGACTCAAGCGCTTCTGTTTGGTCAACCAGCATATTTCCTGTTGACGATCCCATAAAAACCTTTACCCCACATACCCTTTTCTTGTTTAGCTTTGGGAGAAGTTCTGCGTTGCTGTTTGTTGCACCAAAGTAAAAGGAGTAATTGGCAAGCGATTTTTCTTTTGCCACAGCAAATTTATTGTCCAGATCCTCTAGTGTTGTAGTTTGTGGATTGGTATTAGGCATCTCCATAAACGATGTGGTGCCTCCAGCCACTGCTGCTTTTGATTCTGTATAAATATCTGCTTTATGGGTTAGGCCCGGTTCTCTAAAATGCACCTGGTCGTCAATTACGCCTGGGAAAACAAGTTTTCCAGTACAATCAATTATTTGGTCGGGCGAGCTGGCTATTACATCCCTCAGATTATCTCTGTATATCTTTACAATGATACTATCCTCAATAAGAATGCTTGCCTTCTCTTGAATACCCTCATTCACAATTGTGCAGTTAAACAGACCTACTCTTGCCATGGTTACCAAAATTTTTGGGGTTATTTATTTGAAAAAGCACTAATTAGAATAGTACAACGATTTATGAGTCTTATAGTAAATCACACTCCTTAACTTTTAGCTTTGTAGGGTTTTACTATGCTTCTAAGCTTCATTCCTATAACACCCCATAGGGCTTCGTTAAAAATACCCCCACTCATTTTTGAGGCGCCAACTTTACGATCGGTAAAGATTATAGGAACCTCTACTATGTTAAATCCCAACTTGTGAGCGGTAAATTTCATTTCAATTTGAAACCCATACCCCTTAAGTTTAATCTTGTCAAGATCTATTGCTCTTAGAACTTTTGATGTGTAGCATTTGAACCCTGCTGTTGTGTCCATTATTTTCATTCCGGTCACAAACCTTACGTAAGCTGAGGCAAAGTACGACATTAAAACCCTTCCCATGGGCCAGTTAACCACATTTACGCCCGATATGTACCTTGATCCAATACTTAAATCGGCACCCTCTACACAGGCTGCATACAAGTTAAGCAAATCATCTGGATTGTGCGAAAAATCAGCATCCATTTCAAACACATGACTGTATCCATTACCTAAAGCCCATTTAAAACCAGTAATATAGGCCGTTCCCAGACCAAGTTTTCCTTGCCTTTCAATAATGTGTAGCCTATCAGGAAATTCCTTTATTAGCTCCTTAACTATACCTCCTGTACCATCAGGAGAACCATCATCAACAATTAGCACATGAAAAAAACCATCTAAGGACATAACCTTCCTTATAATCTTTTCCACATTTTCTTTTTCATTGTAAGTTGGCACTATTACCACTTTGCTATTGCTTTCCATTGTAATACAGATATTTAAAATTTGATGATGATTTATCCACCTTATATAGAATACCGATAGCGAATATACTGCATTAATTCTGATCTTATGCGGCTAAAATATTTTGAAAAAAAACGCATTTAGATGCTGTTGATATATAACACGATACGGTATACCATAAATGTTTCATGGAAAAAAATTCACACAAGGTGTTGCACGTAATAAAAAAAGCGTTACTTTTGCATCCGCTTTCGCAAGG
>DHVO01000179.1 GCA_002412705.1 Bacteroidales bacterium UBA5206
AACAGCGATATGGCCGAGCAGTACAAAGCGGCACTGGAGCAATCTGTTACCTACGTTGCCTACTACGACAACCAAATATGTGGCTACTCCCGCTCCCTAAACGATTGCGGCTTTTACATATACGTTTGCGACCTCCTTGTTTCCCCAACCCACAGAGGTCACTCCATTGGCAAGCAGCTAATGGAGTGCATATACGCTCACTACCCCAACCACGTAGTGTACGTAATGAGTGGCGTTGATGGGTACTACGAAAAGGTGGGCTATAGCAAGGAAGGCTCCATATATTTAGTTCCCAATCCCAGGGTGTAGCGGTGGCTGGGATGAGTGGAATTAATACAACTATAATTCAAAAAAGATAATTCGCCCCTAACTGGGGTCGGATGTTATAAATAGGGCTGGATTTCTATAAACATAAGACTCCTCTGGAGTCAAGCCCTCTTTACCAAAGTAAAATTGAGAATAGACTTAACCTCTTTGAATACACATATTTACAATAAAATGAATTTAAAAAATATTTCTTTTCGAAGAACATACTCTTAATTTCTGCATTTATCTTCATTACGTCTTTTATAAATCTTCGCATTATGGAATAATAAAAAAATGTTATTTATCTTAGTAAATATTTAATTACCAATGAAGTTAACAATCAAATAACGCATTGTTTAAAATATAAAGGAACAAGAATATGATAACTTATTTTGATTATAAAGGAAAATGGAAGCAGCCAAACTCATCAATTTCTTTCTATGGAACATTAAACTTCAACCCAGAAAACGGAGCGACACTTGAGTTACATGGCTCAATTACAGAAAATTTTTTTAAAACATCAATAATTGAAATAATTATAGGAGAAACAATAGAAGGAAATATTACACTTATTGACTGTTACCCTGAAAAAATAATGGAAGCATCAAGCGAAGTAATCATATGTACATATAAGCCATCTTACATAATTGAAGGCTATCAATTCACAAGTAAAAATGATATTAGTTTTCGAAATGTTACTTTTTGTGTATTAAATTTATTTCAGTGGCTAGATATTAGTGGAAGTAAAAAAAGCTACTTTAATAAAACAGGAGAAATCTCATTCTCCTATACAAAACCGCAAAGTATCTATTTTGAAATAGATGAAATACTTAAAGGAAATATTTCTTTTGACTATCAAGTTAAAGGTGACAAAATTGACAATAAAATTGAGTTCCAAGAACAATGTTATGTAAATCTTAATTATAAATGTAAAGAAAGTTTATTCAAAATTATTGAAGACATCAATTGTTTTATTGGTTTTCTAAGTTTAGTTACTTATGAGCAAAGTTATCCCATAAGCATCAATTTTCAAGATGAAGATTACAACCATATCTTTTCAGTTAATCCACCCTTCAAGTTTTTAAACAAAAGCATAAAATGCTTTTACGCTAATAGTTTATATCATACAAATCGCAAGTATATTTACACTAATGAACAATTAGTAAAATATGAACATATACAGAATATTTTTCCAATAATATTAAAAAATTGGTTTGAAAAGTATTCTACACTAGAACCTGTATTTAATCTTTTGTTATATACAATTAGAAATAAAAATAAATTTGGAGTTGAGAACTTTATGGATATATCAAGGGCTCTAGAAACATTTCATAGAAGAACAGAGGTATTAACTGAAAAACCAAACCATGAATATGAAAACTTAGTTGCCAAAATTTTAAGTCACGATAAATTGGATAAGAAAGAACTGAATTGGTTAAAAGAAAAACTTCAATATGGAAACGAACCAAGCTTAAAAAAAAGAATTATTGGCCTGATCAGTAAATACTCAAATAATTTCACTAACAACAAAATCGTATTTGATAGTAAATTCATACAAAAAGTTGTTGATACTCGAAATTACTACACTCATTTTGACATTAAAAATGAAAGGAAGTATCTAAAAGATAAGGAACTATTTATTGCAAGTCAAAAATTAATGGTGTTATTAATTTCTTGTATACTGAAAGATATTGGTTTGCAAGCTCATCATTTTGAAAGTGGTTTGAATGAAATATTTAGACGTGTTCTAAAATAAATAGCATGCTCAGAATATATTTATAACAGATTAATATTTCAAATTTTATAGCTCCAAACCTATAACCTCCGCCAAACAAAAAGGCCAATCCTTCTGCAAGATTAGCCTTCTTATATTACAGTATGTTCTGCTGTTACCTCAACGCCTTTAGCTTATCGGCCATGCCCTTGGCAACCTTATCGCACTGGGCTAGCTTGTCAACATTGGGCTGGCCAAAGATTTCAGATGGGTCGGAAACCATTTCCCACTGAATCTCCTCGGCAAACTTCATTAGGTTTTTAACACCACCGCCATTCCAGCTGTAGCTACCAAATAGGCCAAGTAGATGGTCCTTTACTCCCATGTGTACCAGCTCACGGGTAAACTGCTCCATTAGGGGGAACATCTGCGAGTTGTAGGCGCAGCTGCCCAAAATCACCCCTTTGTACTTCCAAACCTCATTTATTAGGTGGCTAATGTGGGTGCGCGACACATCGTGTACGCGGATATTGCGAATTCCCTCCTCGGAGAGCTTACGGGCAATGTAATCGGCCATCTCCTCGGTGTTGCCATACATAGAGGCAAACACAACAAGTACTCCCTCCTCTGTCTCGTAGCGGCTCCACTTATCGTAAAGACCAAGCACCTTCTCGGGGTTGGTGCGCCATACTGGGCCGTGCGTTGGAGCAACCACTTTTACGGGTACACCTTGCAGCTTGGCAAAGGCCTTTTGCACCATGTTGCAGTACTTACCTACAATGTTGGAGAAGTAACGACGCATCTCCTCCTCAAAGTACTCAAAGTTAATCTCATCGTCAAAAATACCACCATCAAGGGTACCAAAGCTACCAAAAGCATCGGCAGAGAAAAGAATCTGCTCAGTAACGTCGTAGGTCATCATGGTTTCGGGCCAGTGAACCCAAGGGGTCATCACAAACTGTAGCTTGTGATAACCCAAATCGAGGGTGTCGCCATCCTCAACCTGGTGTAGCATATCCTTACCAAAGCCCCAGTAGCCCTCAACCATTTTAAAGGTTTTAAGGTTACCCACAATTTTAACGTTAGGCCAACGCTTCACAATATCCTTAGCCTCGCCAGAGTGATCGGGCTCCATGTGGTTAATGATAAGGTAATCCAGCTCACGACCTTGTAGCAAGCTCTCAATGCGCTCAATGTAGTTACCTGCTGCACGATCCTCAACGGTATCAACCAGTGCTGTTTTATCATCAACAATAAGGTACGAGTTGTAGGCAACTCCCCTATCCAATGGCCAAATGTTCTCGAACAAACGCTTACGGCGATCGTTAACGCCAATCCAATGAACCTTGCCTTTAACGGGTACTGTAAAATGCATATATTTAATCGATTTTAATTCGAAATTTAGCAACACAAATATAGCCAAAAGGTTCTCATGATTGGGTTGCTATAAAGCATGTTTATGATTTTTTGGAATGCAGCGGGTAAAAAACTTGCCCTTGCGTACCTTGCTGCCCAGCTTCCTTCTATCCCACTTACAACGTGATGGTTACCCAACAACAACGGTACATAAAACGCACCAACATGTTTCTTTGAGCAAACCCTTTATTTGCATAGCCCTACAAAAATAAGTATCTTGAGAAATCAAGAAAATCAATGCATTAATGTCTTTATATCCTGTTACAAAAAGTACACTAGTTACATTCCGAAAAGAGCTTCACAAAAACCCTGAGCTTTCGGGTTACGAAAAGCGCACCAGCCAAGCAATAGTCAACTTTATTGCACCCACAAACCCAACAAAAATCATTACCAACATTGGCGGTTATGGCGTTGCTGCAGTTTACGATTCGGGACTACCTGGCCCTACCGTTCTGTTTAGAGCCGATATGGATGCGCTACCCATTCAGGAGTCAAACCAATTCCCCCACCGCTCCAGCAGTAAGGGTGTAGCCCATTTGTGTGGGCACGATGGTCATGCCACAATACTTGCAGGCTTAAGCTATAGCCTGCTAAAGAACCCACCACCAAAGGGGAAGGTAGTTCTACTTTTTCAGCCTGCCGAGGAAACAGGCGAAGGTGCAGCACGCGTTATTGCCGATACTCTTTTTAGTGAGATAAAACCGAGCTACGCCTTTGGCCTTCACAACTTACCGGGCTTTGAGCAGGGAGCATTCTTTGTTAGGGATGGCGCTTTTGCATCGGCATCAAAGGGAATGGTTATTGAGCTTAAGGGGTTGCCATCGCATGCAGCGCACCCCGAGGATGGCAATAACCCCGACCAAGCCTTGGCTCAACTTATTCTAGGGCTAAACTCATTGGTACCAGCCAACAACCAGTTTAGCAACTTTACACTGGTAACCGTTATACACGCTAAGCTAGGCGAGGTAGCCTTTGGTACAACACCAGGTAATGCTGTGGTAATGGCCACGCTCCGCTCCTTTGAGAATCCCGATATGGACACACTCACCTTACTGGCCGAAAAACTTGTGCATAGTGTGTGTACCCAGTACGGCATCTCCTATAAGGTATCGTACCAAGAGGAGTTTCCGGCAACCACAAACAGTGCGCAGTGCGTAAAGATGGTTAGAGATGCTTGCCTGCAGCTCAACCTCCCCTTGATGGAGCTAGATTCTCCCTTTAGGTGGAGCGAGGATTTTGGACACTTTTCCAAGCTATGCAGCACCGCCTTTTTTGGTGTTGGTGCTGGTGTAAATCACCCGCAGCTCCATAACGAGAACTACGATTTTCCCGACGATATTATCCCAAAAGCCATTCAAGTTTTTGAGGCCATTCTGAATCAACTTTTAGTTAACACAAAATAGCAACAGCATGAATCAAACATCATACATAGAAATAAGCAAATCGGCATACAAGCACAATATAAACTACTTACGGGGACTAATAGGCAAAAATGTACGCATAACCTCCGTGGTTAAGGGAAATGCTTACGGACATGGTGTAGAGAACATTGTTCCCTTGGCCGAAAAGTCAAAAATCAACCACTTTGCCGTTTTCTCGGCCAGCGAAGCCCTTGATGTGCATAGGGTTGCCAGCAGCAAGTCGGACATAATGGTTATGGGCTACCTAAACGACGATCAAATGGCTTGGGCTATTGAACACGGCATTGAGTTCTACGTTTTTGACATTGACAGGCTAAACAAAGCGGTTGAAATAGCCAAGCGCATTAAAAAGCCAGCTAGAATCCACATTGAAGCCGAAACGGGTTTTAACCGTACAGGATTTGAGCTTGATAAGCTTCCTGCAGTAGTAGATATAATCAAGAGTAACCACTCCCACATAATTCTAGAAGGGCTTTGCACGCACTATGCGGGTGCCGAAACAATAACAAACCACTTTAGAGTAATAAACCAAATTGAAGCGTTTAACAAATTTGCCAAATACTTAAAAGTTCACGGCCTATCTCCTAAGTATATGCACACTGCCGGCTCGGCAGCATCCTTAACCTACCCACAAACCATAATGGACATGGTGCGCATGGGGATTGCGCAGTACGGATTTTGGCCTAGTCAGGAAACCTTTATCCACCAGTATAAAACCAACATGGCAAAGGATAGCGACTTAAAAAGGGTAATATCGTGGAAATCGAGAGTGATGACCGTTAAAGACGTTTCCCCAGGCGATTTTGTGGGGTATGGCACATCGTTCCTTGCCAACAAGAAGCTAAAGGTAGCCATTGTTCCCGTAGGCTACTCCAACGGCTACAGCCGCTCACTTAGCAACATGGGCAGGGTGCTAATCCAGGGCAAAAGGGTTCCTGTAATTGGATCGGTAACCATGAATACCATGAGCGTTAACGTAACTGATATTCCAAACGTTAACCGTAACGACGAAGTTGTGCTAATTGGCCGCCAAAAAAGGGAATCCATAACCGTTGCCTCCTTTTGCGAGATGAGCAACATGCTAAACTACCAAATATTAGCCCGGCTACCGGGCAATATTCCACGGGTTATTGTTGATTAAGCAAAAAGGCCTCTGCCGTTAAAGCAGAGGCCTTTTTGTAAAAATGCAAACCAACTTTAAGGATGGATGCTATTTTGTTAGCACAAAAAACTGCCAAGGTGCCAGTTCAAGGGTATCGGAACCGGTAAACGTTTGGGCTTCGCCAGTAAGGTAGTTGGTATAATCGCCAACAAACTCATCGCCCTGTAGGGCAATTGTTTGCACCAGCGGCGACAGGTTGAATATAGAGAATACCTCATCGTTCTCGGCTCTGCGAATTAGAGCAAAAACGTTAACATCGTTAGATGTTTTAACCCTAATCATCTCCCCGCCATCGGGGCCAGCAGCCAGAGCGGTGTTCTCCTCCTTGAGCTGGTTTAGCTTGGTGTAAAAGTTGGTCATTTCGGCATTCTCCGTCCAATCAATCAGGTCTTTCTCAAAGAATTGCAGCCTACGGTTAAAACCAACCTCCTGTCCGTTGTAAATAAGCGGCATGCCAGGCATAACATAGGTTAGCGCGGCAAACGCTTTTACGCCCTCGCCCAAGCGTTCAAACTCGGTTCCATTCCATGAGTTCTCATCGTGATTCGATGTAAAGTTCATCTTAATGGTATTGCGTGGGTAAGTTGATTCGCTCTTAAGCACATACTGGTCGAGATCCATTACAGTTTTTTTCCCTTTGGCAATCTCGTTCTTAATGTGGTGGAACTCCCAGCCATAATCAGCATCAAAAGCGTATTCCTGTAGCTCGGGCTTTTCGGCCTCGGCAAGCATAAACATGGGTTTAACCGCATCAAGCTCACGGCGCGCCTTGTTCCAGAACTCGGTAGGAACCTCACCAGCCACGTCGCAGCGGAAACCGTCGATATCGGCCTCCTCAACCCAGTACTTCATGGCATCAATCATGGCATCCCACAGCTTCTTGTTCTCAAAGTCCAGCTCGGCCACATCGGTCCAGTCAAATGGAGAGATTAGGTTGCCAACGGAATCGCGAGTGTAAAACTCGGGGTTGGAGGTTACCCAAACCGCATCGTGCGATGTGTGGTTTGCCACCCAGTCGATAATAACCTTCATGTCTAGGCTATGAGCCTCATCAACCATTGCCTTAAAATCATCAAAAGTTCCAAACTCCGGATTGGTCCCCTTATAGTCCTTAATGGAGTAGTAGCTACCCAAGGTTCCCTTACGATTCTCAACGCCAATGGGGTGAACTGGCATAAACCAGAGCACATCAACGCCAAGTTCCTTAAGCCTTGGCAAACTTTGGGCAAAAGCGTTAAATGTACCCTCGGGGGTAAACTGGCGCACGTTTACCTCATAAATGGTAGCGGTACTAACCCAATCGAGATGCTCAACGGCAAAGGGTTCTTGAACTTTTTCCTGTTTTTGTGTACAAGAGGAGATGGAAATAGACGCCCCTAGAAGTACTAATAGCATACCTGTAAAGGCAGTAAACGAAAGCTTTCTTTTCATCATAACAAAAAATATTAGTGATTGAACCATTAGATTTCACTCGTTTGCACTGGGTATTTTACGGGAAATCAGCGTTTTTATTGGCAGTCCACGTGATGGACTATGGTTTTTTTTGTACTTTTGCTTTCGTGCAGAAAAATCGACTCGTTAAAAGTACAACTTTATAACAAATCTGCAAATACAAAGCATAAATGCTTGTAAACAAAGTTTTTAAACTGTAATTCATTTTGTCTATGAAAAGAGTATTAGTTGCCACCGGCGGCGGCGATTGTCCTGGGTTAAATGCTGTAATTAGGGCAATTGTTAAGCGTGCTGCACAGGAACGCGACTGGGAAGTGATAGGGAGTATCTCATCATTTGATGGCATACTTCGTGAGCCCACCGAAATTAGGGTGTTAGACGAAAGATCTGTTGCTGGTATTCACGTACAAGGCGGTACCATAATTGGTACAACCAACAAGGGAGGCCCCTTTGCATGGCCTGTTAAGAACAAGGATGGCTCGTGGGGATCGGTTGACCGTTCCGATGAGATGATCCGCAAGTTGCAGTACCTTGGCATTGATGCTGTAATTAGCATTGGTGGCGATGGTTCGCAAAAAATATCGCAGGCACTCTACGAGAAGGGCCTTAATATTATTGGTGTTCCCAAAACCATTGACAACGACCTTTCTGCAACCGATTTTACCTTCGGATTCCAAACCGCAGTTCAAATTGCCTCTGAGGCTGTTGATAAGCTTGTTACCACTGCTGCTAGCCACAACCGTGTGCTTATTCTTGAGGTAATGGGACGTTATGCTGGTTGGATTGCCCTACATGCGGCCATTGCAGGTGGTGCCGAGGTTTGCTTAATCCCAGAAATTCCTTACGACATTAAGAAGGTAGCCGAGAAGCTATCGAGCCGTTTCAACAAGGGTAAAGGCCATGCCATTTGCGTTGTAGCAGAAGGTGCTGTTCCTGTTGGTGGTTCTCTTACATCAGAGGAGAGCGATGAGGTTGGATACGCTAACCTACGCCTTGGTGGTGTTGCCCGTAAGCTGGAAATGGAACTTAAAAAGGCTGGTTTTGAAGCCGACATGCGCGAAACTGTTCTTGGTCACCTTCAGCGTGGTGGTATCCCTGTTGCTTACGACCGTATTCTGGCAACTCAATTTGGGGTAAAAGCCTTTGAAATGGTTCTAGAAGGCAGATTCGGTGAAATGGTTGCTTATCGTCATCCAGATATTATTTCTGTTCCTCTTGTTGACGCGGTTAACCGTCCTAACTTTGTAGATCCAGATTGCGACCTTGTTCGCACAGCAAAAGGTGTAGGTATTAGCTTTGGCGACTAAGCTAAGCCTCCCCTTTTTTTAAATTACTGATCTGCCGGCTCTATTTGGGGTCGGTTTTTTATTTTTATGCTGCATAGTAAATTTGGTTACTTTTAGCAGATGCTTAGGCGCACATACACATATAACTTCAAACTTACCCTATGGGTGTTAGCAGTGCTACTCCCAATTGGACTTAGTGCTAATACCGATACAACTAAGCATACACCCTACTTTAATGCCTCCATTAGCGCCGGAAAGGTTATTCCGCACCACACCATACTTAACCCTCTACAAAAGGGAACAACCGTTGGCGTTGAGCTTCAGTACTATAAAAACGGCACTTCATTCGATAACCTATTTAAATTTTTTGGTGCAAGTTTAAACGCATATCGATATGGAAACCAGAATTTAGGTTATAGCCTTAGCCTTACACCAATTGCCATAGCACCACTTGTAATGTCGGGAAAAACGGATATCTACCTTCTTTTAGGCGCCGGCGTTGGATTTGCTACAGAGAGGTATAATCCTGTAAGCAATCCTACTAACTACTCAATATCAACACCCGTTAACATTTCTGGTCAGCTGGGCTTGGTTGGCCACTTCAAGATAAAATCTGGGCACACCCTCTTTGCCAAGATAACCGCCCATCATCTATCCAACGGAAATACCAAGAAGCCCAATTATGGGGTAAACACACTTACCATTGGCGCAGGGTTTCAACTAGGTTCACCAACCAAATATAGCCCTGCAGACAAATCAAAGGCAGCAAGTTCAACAAACCAACGGTTCGGCATTGCGCTATCCATAGGATATCGCGAAGCAGGCGATTATGGCGGCAAAAAGTATGTAACTGGTAGCCTTAAACCCAACTATACCGTGTTTAATTGGGACAACAATAGCCTTTGGGTTGGTGCCGATATAATGTTTGACAAAGCCAGCCTGTTCCACCTTGAACGCGATGGAATTAACCATTCTGGAAATACCGATGCCTTTAAAATTGGCGTAAGTATTGGCGCCGAAAAAATGCTTAACAAGGTAATACTTATGGCTAGCTGTGGCGTTTATGCCATTAGAAAGGATACTACTGGAGGAGTGCTATACCAGCATATTGGTGTTGGTTACCAGCTAACGCCTTACCTTGGGGCGCAGCTACTACTTAAAACGCATTGGACTACGGCCGATTACCTAGAATTTGGTTTTAGAATCAGAATTTAAGCACTTTTGATGGGTACTTGTATCCTGTTGCACCTGTTATTACCGCCTTAACTGAACCTACAAGGATTTTTGCCTCAACAAGAACAGGTATCCTATTCTTATCGTCGGTAACCCATACAGTTAAATCCTCGCCCCCCTTAAAAATAGTACCTTCTACCAGCATGGCAGAGAACTTTATGGTATTGTACTTCTCCCCGTTCCTTAGCTCCAGCACCTCTTTCCCCTTGTACCTAAGGTAAAGGTCGTACACATCGTTATCAATGGCCATGCGAAGGGGAATTTTCTCGTTGGGTTTCCTATTATCGAAATCGAGGTTACGACAGTAATAAATGGCGCTAAGCACATCAAAAGTGCAATTGGTTAGCTTGCGTACATCACGCTTAAAGGCTCTTTTACTAGTTTTACTTATGATGTCTAAATTGCCCTTTTCATGATCGAACACATACCTATTGTAGGTTTCAAAGCCACCCTCTAATGTTTCCCGCTCAAACCAGTAGGGCTTAAGGTACGCAGTATCTATAATAGACTCAAACCTATCCCTTACCTTAAAGAACCAATCGTACTCCTTTAGGCTCCATCCTTTAGAAACTAAATGCAGAGCCTTTTTTCCATTGTAAACGGTATCGGATACACTAAAAAAAACATCGCCTGCGTTAAGCCAAATAAAGCCCCAGTTGTAAACAGCCCTATAGGTAATGTACTCGCCCGATTTAAAGGTGTACTCGCCCAAACACTCATCCCTTTGTGCCATGGCAGTGGTACTAAGGAATAACAGGAGCAGAAAAACTAAACCGTTTACTTTTCTCATATGGTGCAGGGGCAATATCCCCAATGGAGTTATTATATACAAAAGGCAATGATTGGAACAGCTGAATTTAGCGAAAGTTTAAAAAACAAACCGCCCGCTAAGGAAATAATCCTAGCGGGCAGTAAGAACTTTGCTCTATGGTTTTAAATCTGATTAAAAGCGTTCGTAACCATCATCGGCCTTATTATCGGAAAGGAAGTTGAGCTTAGTGCCCTTATTCCCCTTGGTTTTAGGCGCAGTAATGGGACCTGTTTTAGGCGCTGGAGCGCTTGGCTTTGGCTGTTCCTTTTTCTTTTCGGCCAAAGGTTTCTCCACTTTACTTGCAGCAACAGGTTTACTCATAACCTTAACCGCTGGTTTTGGCGCACTTTTGTCTATTTCGGCAAATTGAGTTTCACTTTTTGCCGTTACCATGTGCTGCTTTACCGATGTGGCCTTAACTGCATCAACCTTAAAGAATCCAACAATCTGCTTCATCTGCTCAGCTTGGCTGCTTAGCTCCTCTGAACTAGTTGCCAGCTCCTCCGATGCGGCAGCATTCTGCTGCGTAACCTGATTTAGCTGCTGTATGGCGTTGTTTATTTGGTCGGCACCACTGTTCTGCTCAATGCTTGCAGCGGTAATTTCCTGAACAAGCTGAGCGGTACGCTCAATTTCAGGAACCATTTTTTCCATCAGCACGGCAGCTTCCTCGGTAACGGACAGGCTATTCTTTGAGAGCATTGATATTTCGTCGGCAGCAACTTTGCTACGCTCGGCAAGCT
>DHVO01000220.1 GCA_002412705.1 Bacteroidales bacterium UBA5206
GGCGATACAACGCTTCTGTTTTTACATGGATGGTGCATTGATGGTGCGTATTGGCAGAATCAGGTTGATTACTTCTCAAAATCGTACAACGTTTTTGCCATTGACCTTCCGGGATTTGGCAAGTCAACGGCCACTAGAACCAGCTGGACTATAGAGGAGTATGCCAATGATGTTGCATCGTTTATTGATGCAATGAGCCTTACAAATGTGGTAATTGTTGGGCACTCTATGGCTGGCGAAATTATGTTGCAAACAGCCCTAAGCAACAATCCAAAGGTGGTTGGCATTGTAGGTGTTGACAACTTCAAGATAATTGACGTTTCATTTACCCCGGAGCAAATGAAGCAGATGACCGACTTTTTCCCGATGCTCGAAAAGGATTTTAAGACCGCAGCACCAGTATATGCCGATATGATGCTTTTTCACCCCGCAACACCCGCTGATGTGAGGAACAGGGTGAAGGCTGATTTTGCAAATAGCAATCCCGTTATTGCCTATGGAACGTTTATGAACCAAATGCAATACGCCTATACCGATGCGCAAAGGCTAGAGCAGCTTAATTACAAGCTGTACCTAATAAACAGCGATAGCTTTCCAACAAACGAGGCGGGGCTACAGAATCATTGTAAGAGTGGTTCCCATGTTGAGGCAATTTCATCCGCAGGACACTACCCTATGATTGAGAAACCTACTGAGTTTAATTTGGCGCTAGATAAGGTGCTTGAGGCTATGCGGTAGGCTGCTACTTGTGCTGGGTGTTTATAAGTGTCGTATAAATGTCGTGCTTATGTAGTTGCTGTGTTACCTACATTGATGTGATATTTGCTGAAACATTTTAAACGTAACAATGGAGGGATACCATGAAAACAGGTTTGCTAATTAAAGAGCTACGAATAAAGAAGGGGTTAACACAAGAGGAGTTAGCAAACCTTACAGAGCTCAGCGCACGCACTATTCAGCGCATTGAAAACGGCGAAGTAGATCCAAGGGCCTATACCCTTCAAATGATTGCTAAGGCATTGGAGGTTGATTTTAGCTTGTTTGTAGAAGAGGAAATAGGTGCAGATAAAGAGCTGCAAAAGATAGGCAATGGCAGTTGGTCTGCACTTATTCATTTAACCGGATTCCTACCCTTAATTTTCCCTACCCTAATACTATGGCGCTCTAGAAAGGATAAAACAAAGGATTTGTTAACCCATTTTCATGCAGCAGTTACGTTACAACTATGTATTTGGGTAATCTGTCTTATTGGTCTCTGGATATATTGGCGAATTGGCCAACCCATTCCTCTAATAGGAGGCTTGTTGGTTGGAGGCCTAGTTTCCTTAATAAATGCAGGTCTTGTTATGATGGATAAACCGTTTATAAATCCATTCATTAAAAGAGATGCCGCCGCTCAGAAATAGAGTACATGTGCTGTCGTTTGGTTTAGACCTTGGTGTAGCCAACGTTGGGTGAAAGGCTGCCCTCGTCCAATTATTTTTGTAAGCTTCTGACTGAATCGACCGTTAGTCTTGGTTTCTTAAGATGGACAAACTTTGAGGGGGGATACAAATAGCAAAGGTTTCATGTGGTAATGCAGGCGAAAGAATGGATATCGTTTTCCTGATGTTAGGAAAATGATAACTTAATTCTTAACGTATTGCGTAATTGGAGCAGCAATTCACATTAGGAATATCCGTTTTGTTTAAATCTAAGTTCATAACATTAACTAGGATTAAAAAGGCTAATAGGCTGAAAGAGTGGCTACTCTTTTTGATTGTTTTAAGAATAGGTATCTCAACCCAAAGGCAATTAAGGTGCCAATGAGTATGGCTATAATGTCCATCAAGTCGAAGGTGGCGCTTTTTACCTCGTATAGCAGAGAGGCTGCTGTAAGTATTGCAATGTATAGTTTTTTACTTGCTGATGTGGGGCTAAACGCAATGGTAAACGAGTAGATTACGGGAACGGAGAGCAGGCTTGGGAACGTATCTCCAAGGTGCAAATCGTTAATTGGGTTGCTGTATATAAATGGCCTGTAGTATGCTTTTAGAATGTAGTGTAAAAAGAATCCAACTAACGATATTGCTGCGGCAGTAAATCTTACTCTATTCATTGTTTCTTGGCTATTGGATATATTTTGTAATGATGCTAGTTCTTTCCTATTTAATTTTTGATAGATGTTAATTCCAGTGCGAAAATAGCATTATTAAAAATTTAAATAACAGCTTCGCTCATAACTGGCATTTGCTTTTGCCACATTCTAAAGTATTTTCCTCCGCTTGTGTATAGGGAATTATGTGTGCCTTGTTCAATTACATTCCCGTTGTCCATAACAACTATCCTGTCGGCGTTAAGCACTGTGCTTAGCCTGTGAGCAATCATTATTACTGTTTTCCCTTTCTGTTTCATTTCCTGAATTACCTCCATGAGCGTGTCTTCCGACTCTGTGTCTAGCGCCGATGTAGCCTCATCTAGTATTACTATTTCGGGATTACGGTACATTACCCGTGCAAAAGCAATTTTCTGACGTTGTCCACCCGATAGCGATGTGCCATTCTCTCCAATATCAGTGGAATAGCCCTCTGGTAGCTGCTCAATGAATTTAGTTAGCCCCACTTTTTTGCATATTTCTAACACTCGGTTCATGTCGGGTTCAAACTCGCCAATACTTATGTTTTCGGCAATTGAGCCTTTAAATAGCTCAACTTTTTGTGGTATTACACCCACGATTTGCCTAAGGCTGTGATTTTCAAATTGGGTGATATCAATATCATTAATGTATATTTTACCGTTGGATATGGGGTAGATGTTTTGGAGTAAGTGTATAAGCGTTGATTTTCCCGAGCCGCTTTCGCCTACAATTGCGGTAATTTGCCCCTTTTTTATGGTAAGATTAAAGTCCTTAAAAACATCTATTCTACTTCCATATCTGAAACTCACGTTCTGAAAAACAATATCCCCAATAAGGTCTTTTGTTAAAGCAACCCTATTCTCTTTTTCTTGCTCAAGATCCATTATCTCAAATAGCCTATCGGAAGCAATAAAGGCGTGCTGAATGGATAGATTTACGCCAATAAGGCTATTTAGTGGACCAGAGAAATAGCCAAGAATGGCGTAGAATGAGAGAAGTTCGCCAACGGTTAGCTTGCTTGTTAGCACAAAGTATGACCCTACCCAAAGCACAATAATGGTAAACAGGCGCGAAATAAAAGTTGTGGAAAAGGATGTGAATACTGAGTTTAGACCCGATGTGTATCCCGAGTTAAGTAGTTTGATAAAACGGTACTCTGTTTTTGTGTTTGAGAATTCCTCTATACCAAAGCGCTTAATGGTGCCCACAGTATTGATTGATTCTACCAGTTGGCTTTCCAATCTAGCTGCCTCTTCCATTATGCGGCGTTCTGTTTTTTTGTTTAGCCTGTTTGTTATTGCGTATAGCCCAATGTATATAGGGATAACTGCCAACACAAGAAGTGCCATTTTCCACGAGTAAATAAACATTAGAGCAAAGGAGAAACCCACTATTAGTACGTTTACAATGAGGCTGATTAGCGTGTTGTTAATAAAACTCCGAATCTTTACTGCATCATTTATTCGCGAAATTATTTCGCCTGTTTGCATTGTGTCAAAGAATCGTTGAGGGAGCTTTAGCAGGTGTTTGTAGTAGCCAAGTATTAGTTTGGCATCAATTAGTTGTCCTGTTTTTAGGGTGAAAATAGTTTGGTATATACCTAAAACTACCTGAACAACAAGAAGAGCAATCATGGCAACGCTCATAATGTTTAAGAGGTTACGATTGCCATTCACAAATACAAAATCGGTTAGCTTTTGAATGTAAATGGATGTGGATAGTCCTATAATTGAAAAGAATATAGCCCCAACTAGGGCTTGGGTCATTACTGCTCTGTGGGGTTTAAGTAGCGCAAATAGCCGTGTTATATTTGATACCTTTTCGTTCTTAATTTCGAACCCATCGGATGGAACCATTAGTACAAGAATTCCTGTCCAATCTTTTGTAAAGTCCTCTTTGCTTCGGCTTTCAATGTTTCCTGTGGCTGGATCCATTACACGCACTCCTTTTTCTGTTGCCTTTATTATAACCACATAGTGTAGTAGCCCATTGGGTAGGTGAAGGTGTGCTATGGCGGGTGTGGGTATTTTTAGTAATGAGTCGTAGGTCCCCTTTACGCCTTTAGCCATAAAGCCTAACTTCTCGGCAGCTTCTGTAAGCCCAAGTATATTCGTTCCCTTTTTATCGGTGTTGGCCAGCTGCCTTACCCTTGCAACAGGTAGGTGTAACTTGTAGTGTGCTGCAATTGAAGCAATGCATGCAGCACCACAATCCATTATGTCGCGCTGCTTTACTTGAATCCCTTTTCTCATTGCGCTGCCTCTATATTTGGATTGTTAGGATTTAGCCATTCCGATACGTCATCGAATAGCAGCTGAGCCAGTGTGCGTTCTGTGAGTATGAAGTTAACTGTTAGTGTCATCCCCTTTTTTACATTTACCTTTTTTTCTTCGTATTTCAGTTCAAAGCCGTTGGGCTGGCATAGCACTCGGAATCCGAGCAGTTTGCCGTTTTCAACAGATATGTCATTGGAGATATCTGAAACCTTTGCGCTTAGAGTACCCCACCGGTTGGCGTTAAAGGCATCTACCCTAAGTGTTACGTTTTGCCCTGGGTATATAAAGCCAATATCAGCAGGTGAAACGTATGCCTCAACCAGTAAACCTTCGGTTGGCGATATGCTACATAGCTTCTGATTTGGGAAAATGGCAGTTTCTGGTTGTAATGGGGTTACGTTCTGCGTATAGCCTGTAGCAGGTGCGGTTATAAAGCATTTCTTAAACTCTTTTTGTAGCGCAAGTATCGATTCCCTAAGCGTTAGTATTTGGTTTGCTCCGTTTTGAAGCTGCGCTTGCCATTGTGCTAGCTGCGATTCAATCAGCTGTTTTTGTTTTAGCGATGAGCTCTCGTAGCGGAATTTAGCTTGCTCAAACTCGCTATCGGCAATAACTTTGCTTTTATGCAACTTTTGCTGGCGCAGAAACTCTTTTCTAAGCGATAGGACCTCTGCTTGTAGATAGGCCCAGTCGGCCCTTAGCTTTTGATGTTCCTGCTGGTACTTTGGCGAAGCAAAGGTGTCGGGAGCTATTACCCTGTCAACAGTGCTTTGGGTAAGAATAACCAAATCCTTTTGTTCTGCTTCAACTAGGGCTATTCGGGTGTTTAATAGGCTTATGTTTTGGCTTATCTCATTGGTGTCTATGATTACCAAGGTATCACCATAACCAACCAGCGTGTTCTCCTTTAGGTTGGTCCGCAAAACCTTTCCGTACATAGCGCTAATGGCATCGCTTTGCCTGTTGGTTGTAGTAATTACACCGCGGCTTTGCACGTTTACATCAACGGTAATAAAGAAAAACGAAGCGGAAAACGCACATATTGCTAGCAGTAGAATAATGTATATTGCTTGGCTGCGAGAGGAGTGGCGGAGGTGGTGAGGAAGAGTTAGATTTGAACTATAATGCGATAGTATGTTCATGATTATATTATTGAAATGAACCTGTCAATCCTTTTACTCTTCCTTTATTGTTTTATGCAACTGCGTCTATAGAGAATGCTATGATGTTTTTTATCATATGAACGGCAATGATTAATATAATTGTTTTTTTGTCCGTTTCTATTCTAGCTGTGTATGCAGCCATTAATGCTAATCCAGTCGCAAATGCATATATTATATAGTACAGGCTGTACCAATGAATGATTCCAAATAAAAGAGAAGGAATAACAATTATTAACCATTTATTTCTAAATAAAAAATGAGATTTTTTAAGTATATGATAGGGTATTACTTGGTAAATTATTGTTTCATATATAGGTGCAATTACCACAGCAAAAAGAAACATTAAGAAAACACCCATTGAATTGATGTTGTTTCGTTCCTTTATATGCATATCGTATATCCCAAATGTAAAGAATGGTAATAAAAATATGAGAGGTAGAATGTAGGTTAGAACTAGGGTAATTAAGATGAACTTTAATCTACTTGTCCCTTTTATGAAAGAACTGAAATTTGAATAGTAGTTAATGGCCATTATTCATAGATTAGAAAGGAAAGGCTAATTAAGTCCTTTCCTTTCATATTAGTAAGAAAAGAAACTATTGTTTGTTAACTAGCGCCTTCCCCAACTTGGGCCAGAATGCTGGTATGTACCCTTTCCGCATTCGTTAAAATAGGCTTCCGATATATCCGCAATATGTTCTATGTATTCTTCTGCTAAATACCAAAGAAGGTCTCCTATAGGGTTTCCTCCTCCATTCAGTAAGACAGACTCCTGTGTGTTCATCTCCTGAACACTCATCGCGTTCAAATCAAAATTTTTCATTTTGTTCGTTTTAAAAGGTTAATTTTTAGGTTGTTTTTGAATAAATTCTCCGGACGAACTATTCGTAAACGAAGGTAATCTCAGGTTTGCGTTACTGCAATAGTTTATGTTGCGTACTTTGTGGCACTTGGGTGTTAGTTTGTGGGAGTAAGGGTTTCGTTTTGTAGTAGGGTTAGCTTATCAAGGATTTGTGCAATTTTGTTCTTGTCGGGAATCACCTTCTCATTATTCGTAAGAAGAATATGGGGCTCTTTACCCGAGTTTATCTCTTCGGCATGTTTTAGGTTGGTAATGGTGCTTCTTCCAATTCTGTGAAATGGGCTGCTGTTGTAGCATAGTTGCTTCTCAAATTCAACTAGTGGTCTGGAAATGATAAAATGCCCGTTGTTTAGGGTTTTAACTTTTGTGTAGGAGTTGTCTGCCTCAAGGTAAAGAATATCATCTAGGGTAAACTTCCTTACAATGTTTCGTCCAATTGGTAACAGAATAAAATTTTGTTTCATGGCTAATGGTACACCTAATTTATGCCAATACTATTTTGCTCTCTTCAGTATAGCTGAAGGGTTATGCAAGATAATATTGGCTTAAGGTTTAACAGTTGTTTTCACCCATATATTCCATAAGGTGCCAAAACGTGACATGTTTTTAACAGAAAAAATTATAAAAAAGAATTATTTAGATAGAGTGTAAATAATTGCCGCAGTATAATGATTTATTAATAAAATGATAATGAATGTATTGCGTTCTTTACACCCTCACCTCAAAGCAGCTACCCTCGCCAAGATTGCTACGTACGTTAATGCTTCCGCCGTGCAGGTGCACAATTTGTCGTACTATGCTTAGGCCAATGCCCGAGCCGTTGGGCTTGGTGGTGTAGAATGGCACAAATATCTCCTGTAGCTGCTCGGGTGGGATTCCTGTGCCATTATCGGTAATGGTAATGGTTGCCCCTTTGGGAGTGCTGGTGTGGTGCAGCGCAATGGTTGGGTTTGTGGTGGTGTTTAGCGCCTCGGCAGCGTTCTGCACAAGGTTAAGCAGTATTTGCACCATCTGGTTCTCATCGGCGGTAATGGTGCTGTGGCCATGGGCTTGGGTGCTAATGGCAATGCCCTTTTGTTGCAGCATCTGCTGGGCTAGCATCTCAACCTTGGCAAATAGCTGTGCCACGTTAACTTCACTCTTTTGTGGCATTGGGATGCGCGCAAACTGGCGGTAGTGTTCAACAAAGCGCATTAGGCTCTCGCTTTGCTCGCGTATCACTTGTAGCCCTTGGTGTAGGGTGGCGCTTTGCCGTTCGGTTAGGGTGTTCTGCCCGCTGCTAACCGTTGTGCTCAGCTTCTGCGATACCGATAGGATAGGGGCAATGCCGTTCATTATCTCGTGGGTGATTACGCGCGTTAGCTTGGACCATGAGTCCACCTCGCGGGCATCCAGTTCGGGCTTGATATCAACAATGGAGTAGAGCCTTAGCGGACTGTTGGCTATAACCAGCGTGGCTAGCCTAATGGAGAGCACCCGTGGCGGGTTGTGCGTGGCCAGCGTGGCAAGACCTCCGTTGGCAAGGTTTTGCATTAGGTTGTGCAGCTCGGTGTTGGCACGGCTTATCTGGCTGGTGTGGGTTAGCACGCTGGCGCCAATTAGCTGCTTGGCGCTGCTGTTGGCCACCACAATAAAGTTGTTGGAATCAACGGCCAGTAACCCCGATACCGAGTGCTCAATCACAGCCTTTAGCTTAAGCTCGTTCTCGGCGGCTTCAATCTTTAGGCGCTCAATATTGGATGTTACGCGGTTCATGGCGGCAGATAGCTGCCGTTGGGTGCTGTTGCTGGTTTCGGCATTGTATCGCGAAAGCGTATCCTCATTCTCCAGCATATGGAAAAAGTGGAGTATTTGCTTGGTGGCCTTGCGGCTATGCCTAAGGGTAAACCACACCTCGGCAATGAGCAGAAACGAGGTTAGCACAATCAAATCGGGCATAACGCCATGTGCTATCATCAGCGTTAACCCAGCCGTTGTGATTACTATGAGGATTAGGAGGAGAAGCATTTTTTAGTATTAGTTGCAGGTTACTATTAGTTTTTACGGGTTACTGGTTACAGGTTACAAAGTTACTGGTGAGAGGGGTAACATGTAACATGTTACTTGTAACTAAGAAAACACTAATTTAAACTCAGTGCATCCATCCTCACTCCGGCAGTTGATGCTGCCGCCATGCAGCTGCATGATGCTTTTGGCAATGCTTAGCCCAATGCCCGACCCGTTAGCCTTTGTGGTGAAGAATGGTGTGAATATGTGTTCCATTACTTCGGGGGCAATGCCCGTTCCGTTATCGGTAACGGTTATGTGGATGGACTCATCGGTTTGGGTGGCGCCAAGGGCTATACGCTTAGGATGGCTGCTACATGGTGCATCCAGCGCATTGCGAAGCAGCGTTATTAGCAGCTGTTCAACCAAAAGCATATCGGCCGTTAGGCTAAGGCTATTGTTGGTGAGGGTTATGGTTACCTCAGCGTTCTCCTGAGTGATGTTGCTCTCCAGCGCCGTTTTAACCCTCTCAAAAACGCCCTTTACGCCGAATGTGCTAAGGTCGGGCTGCTTGGGAAGCGTAAGGTTCTTAAAGTTTTCAATGTAGCGGTTTAGGCTTTGGCTGCGGGTGCTTATGGCCTCAAGCGCTTCGGTTAGGTCGGTTATTTGGTTGGTGGGGATGGCTGTTGATGCGGCTGTGGCGCTGCTTGCCACCTCGGTCCACTCCTCGGTGAGGCTGGCCGATAGCATGGTGATGGGCTTAATGGAGTTCACCATCTCGTGGGTTAGCACGCGGATTAGCTTGTTCCAGGTATCAATCTCGGTTTGCGATAGCTCCTGCTCAATATCGGCTAGGCTAATTAGCGTGTGGCTTACCCCGCCAATGGTTAGCCCCGTTTTACGCACCGATAGCTTGCGCTGCATCCCGTTGATGGTTGCGGCAACCACCCGCCGCGAGCCTATGGGAAGAGCCGCTAGCTCCGCACCAAGGTTGTTGGGTAGTTCGGTTAGCTTTTTTACCGATAGTTTGCCCAGTAGCCGCAGCGCCTCGCGGTTGGCGTAATCAACCATATCGCTTTGCGAAATAAGCAGGATGCCGGCCATCGCCTGTTCCAGCGCAATCTCACGTAGCTGGCGCTCCTCCTCCTTCTCGCGCCTCACCAGGCGGAACTCGTGCATTAGCTGGTTCATCTTTTGGTAAAAGGGGAAGGCCTTCTCTACTGTATCGTCAAAGCGTAGCGACATATCCTGATAGCGCATGGCGCTAAAGAAGCGGTTAATATCGGTGGTGAAGCGGTGGATGTATCGTGTTAGCAGTGCCACCTGTGCAACCCATGCAAAGGCAATGGTGGCAATGGTAACGGGCATGTAATCTGTTTGCCACACAATAACCAGCAGCAGCGATGTAAGGGCAATGAGTACCGAGCGTATTGCCACCCACAGGGTTATGCGTTTATAGCCCATAGCGCTTAATTTTTTGGTAAAGGGTGGTGCGGTTAATGCCCAGTTGGCGCGCGGCCTCGCTCATGTTTCCCTTGCACTTTTCAATGGCGTTGGCCACTAGCTGCCGCTCGTTCTCCTCAAGGTTAAGGGTTGTGGCTGTTGGCTGCGTACTGGTTGGATGTAGCGATATGTCCGATTGTGTTATGCTGCTGCCATCGCAAAGGATAACGGCCTTTTCAACCACGTGTTGCAGTTCGCGGATGTTGCCCGGCCAGCTGAATGCCATTAGCTTCTCCATGCCGCTCTGCGCAAATGTTAGCCCCGCCTTTTGGTATTTCTGCGCAAAGCGATTTAAGAAATGAGTGGCAAGGGCGGGAATATCGTCGCGCCTGTCGCGCAGCGGTGGAATCTCAATTTGTATGGTGTTGAGGCGGTAGAGTAGGTCGCGGCGAAAGCGGCCATCGTCAACCATTTGGTAAAGCGGCATGTTGGTTGCCGAAACGATGCGCACATCGGTTGGGCGCGGCTTAACGGAGCCAAGGCGGGTAACCTCGCCGTTTTGCACTGCGGCCAGCAGCTTGGATTGCTGCGTAAGGGGCATGTTGCCCAGCTCATCAAGGAATAGCGTTCCGCCCGAGGCCACCTCCATGCGCCCCATCTTATCGTCCTTGGCATCGGTAAAGGCGCCCTTGGTGTAGCCAAACATCTCGCTCTCGAAAAGGGTATCGGGCAGCGCGCCCAAATCAACCGAAACAAAGAGCCCCTTTGCGCGTAGCGATAGCCGGTGTATCTCCTGTGCAAGCACCTCTTTGCCCGTGCCGTTCTCGCCCAGTAGCAGCACGCTGGCATCGGTGGGGGCTACCTTGGCAATGGTACTTAGCACGCTCCGCATGGCTGCCGATTGCCCAATCACCATCCCCGATACCGATTGCTCCACCTGTAGCTGCTGGGTTTGCTGCTTAACGCGGCTAAGCTCCTGCTTGGTTTGGCGCTGCCGGTAGGCTGCAAGTACGGTTTGTAGAATCTTCTCCTCGTCCCAGGTTTTGGATACAAAGTCGGTGGCGCCCTCCTTCATGGCTCGTATGGCAAGGTCGATATCGGCGTAGGCAGTAATGAGAACCACGGTGGCATCGGCATCGTGCTCAAGCACGCGGTTTAGCCAGTAGAAACCCTCGTTGCCAGAGTTTATTCCGGCCGAGAAGTTCATATCTAGTAGTATTATATCAAACCATTCCTGCTGTATGGTGCTAATCAACAGGTTAGGGTTACTAACCGTTTTAATATCTGTAAACCATTTGGCGAAGTAGCGCTTAAAGGCAAGTAGCAGCTCCTTATTATCATCAACAATAAGTATTTTCCCCTCTTTTCTAATCACGGCTTTTGTATTTTTGGTGAAAATAATGAAACCCTGATGATAAAATAGACACCCCTGTTGTAAAAAGCAACAGGTATTTTAGCGGGTGTTTCGTAAATGTCACAATGATAATGATTTGTAGTTTTGGCACGGGGCGTGAGTATAGGACAGTGTTAGTGTTTAGTGTTTGGTTTTTAGATTTTAGTCTAATCCTTTAACCTCTAACTTTTAACCTTTAACCTTTAACTCATGCTCTCCAACTATTTTAAAATAGGTTTTCGTAACCTGGTAAAAAGAAAAGTTTACAGTGGGATATCAATTCTGGGCTTATCCATAAGTTTGGCTGTAACCTTTGTGTCCACGGCCTATATCCTTTTTGAGAGCCGTTACAATAGGGATATTGCCGATAATGAGCGGATTTACTGCCTTATGGCTCAGAATAAAACCTTTGATAAGGTGCAGCAGCGTGTGCCATACGTTTTTGGAGGACATATTGCAACGGATATAGCAGGAGTAGAAAGCTTAACATCGGTTTTTTCCTTTGGTAATGGTTTGGTTAAACAAGGGCAAGAGATAGTTGAGGTTTCCAATGTTTATGCAGCCGATAAAAGCGTGTTTGCAACCTTTGGCCTTGATTTGGCTGCCTCAAATGGCAACGAGCCCATAGCGCGTCCAAACACCATAGCCGTTAGCAAGAGTGCTGCTGAACGCCTTTTTGGATCTAGTGATCCAATTAATCGGGATGTTGTGTTTGTGATATCAGGAAAGGAGCACCACTTTACTGTTGATGCTGTTTTTAAGGATTTACCACAGAACACAACCGTTAAGTTTGATTACCTAGTAAATATTCAGGGTGCTAAGATTTTCTTTACTCAGTATTGGATTAGTACATCAGAGGGTGACCCTGTTCTGGATAAAATACTTCATGCATACGATTTTGCTTTTAGTAACATATACGTTAAGCTATCGGCAAATGCAGGTCTTGAGCAAGTGAGCGACGGTTTAGCCAATTTGGAGAAAAAGGTGTTTGACCCTTCTGCCGATGGTGGTTCCAGAGGTGAACTAGATCTATTTCTTGAGCCTTTCTCATCCATATACTGGTTCGATTCTGCTAGTTTGGAGGCAGGTAGCGCATCGGGGAACCGCTCTTTGCTTTACGTGCTATCATTTATTACCATTTTTATTCTGATTATTGGCGTAACCAGCTATGTTATGCTTACTACAGCCTTGTCGAGCCTAAGGTTTAAGGAGATTGGTGTTCGCAAGGTTTTGGGCTCTGGTAAGGGGCAGCTAATGCTACAAACCATTGCCGAGTCAATGCTTACATGCCTATTCGCTTTGGTGGTAACCTTTATTCTGGTTGAGTTTGCTCGTCCGTTTGTAAATGGCTTTGTGGGCAAAGAGATTATTGGTCACTACTGGTCTAACTACCGCCTAATATCAATATTTATCTCTATTACGCTGAGCGTTGGGGGGCTATCGGGTCTTTACACCGCCTTTGGAATAATGCGTTTTAACCCTATTGAGGCCATAAAGGGCGGTGTTTCTAGAATTAAGGGTAAGAGCGGATTTCGCTCTGCAATTCTTGCCGGACAGGTTGCTGTGTTTATTGCGCTTATTACATCAACCTTTGTTTTTCGCGATCAGGTGGGGTATGCAACAAAGCTTGGATTAAAGGACATGGGTGATAGCATAATTGTTGTTCCTCTTAACGAGGCTGCATTGCAGAAGGAGTATCCTATACTTAAGGAGCGCATTGCCACAAAGGCATGGGTAAACAAGGTGTCGGGTGGAATGTTTATCCCTCCAGCAAACCTTTCGTTAACCCTTAGCATAAATGATGACGATGGAAGTTCAGTTGCCTTCTCGGGACTTTTTGTTGATGCTGGACTGATGGAACTACTCAATTTTAAACTGCTGGAGGGTAGGTATATAAAAGGAGATGGCGATCAGGAGGTGATTATTACCAAGTCGGCAATAGAAAGGCTTAAAATTGTTAATCCTATTGGGCACGAAACAGGCTTTGGGCATATTGTTGGTATTGTTGACGATTTTCATGTTGGGCCAGTTAGATACAAAATGGAGCCCACGCTAATTGTTAGGCAGTCAGAAATGGTTAGGAGCATGGCAATTAAGGCAAATCGTGTGGTTACAAAATCCGATTTACGCGAGGTGGAGAATCTAATTGAGGGCGCTGTTACAGGAACCGACGTTACTCCAATAACTTTTAAGGATCATGTTAATAACCTTTATGTTGATGAGCAACGATTGGTTAAGGCGCTTGGCGTACTGGCTGTTGTGTCCATTGTGCTTGCCACCATGGGCCTGTTTGGGCTATCGCTGTTTACGTTGGAGCAACGCTCAAAGGAGATTGGCATACGTAAAATATCGGGGGCATCAACCGCCACCATCCTAGCAATGCTTTCGCGCGGATACACATGGTTAACTCTTGTTGCGCTTGCCATTGCTGCACCTCCAACGTGGTTCCTGCTTAACAAGTGGTTGCAAAGCTTTGCCTCGCATACGGCAATAAACCCGCTTTACTTTGTGCTATCGGCGCTTTTTGCGCTGGCTATGGTACTGGGGAGCGTGGCCTACCAAGCGGTGCGGGTAGCGTATCGTAATCCAGTGGAGAGTCTAAAGGATGAGTAGATAATTGGATATTAGTGGGTTGTTTTTAGCCGATTTACCTGTTGTACAAACAGGGTAATCGGCTATTTTTTGGGAGATACAGTTATTGATGCTATGTTTGCTTAATTAGAAATGGTGTTGCATTGATTGTTAAGTTGTGACTCAAAGTAAACTGTAGTAGTTATGGATCGTATAGCACTGGCAAGCAATTTAAGCATATCGAGAGTAGTGCATGGCCATTGGCGTTTGTCCGATTGGAACTTGTCCCCACAGCAGCTTCTATCGCTGGTGCAAGGGGCAATGGAACTTGGTGTTACCACCTTTGACCATGCCGATATTTACGGAGGCTACACCTGCGAGCAACTGTTTGGGAATGCGCTTGCGCTTAAGCCCGAGTTACGTTCGCACATGCAAATTGTTACCAAGTGTGGCATTAAGCTCATGTCGGCTAAGTACCCGGAACGTACCGTAAAGCACTACGACTATAGCTACGCTCATATTGTTGAGTCGGTTAACGCGTCGTTAAAGAACTTTGGAACCAGCTATATCGATTTGCTACTGCTGCATCGCCCAGCACCCTTTTTCGATCCCGAGGAGGTTGCAAAAGCGTTTAGCGAGCTTCAGCAAAGCGGTAAGGTGTTGCAGTTTGGTGTTTCCAACTTTACGCCATCGCAGTACCAAATGCTTAGCACTTACCTCGATGTTCCGTTGGTTACCAATCAGGTTGAGATATCGCCCTACTGCTTAGATCATTTTAAAAACGGTAATATCGATAGCTTCTTGGCCAACCGCATTCGCCCCATGGCGTGGTCGCCGTTGGCTGGTGGGCGATTGCTAAATCCCTCCGATAGTAAGGGGGAGCGATTGTATGCCGTACTAGCTCAGATTGCCGCAGAACTGGGCGTTAGCAGCATTGATGCTGTTGCTTATGCGTGGCTGCTAATGCATCCTGTGGGTATCGTACCTATTGTTGGAACGCGCAGCCTTGAGCGCATTGCTACAGCCGTTAGTGCGCTTGAGTTAAATCTGTCGCTTGAGCAGTGGTACCGCATCTATGTGGCCTCAGAGGGTGTTAATGTGCCGTAGGGGAGAGGTTTAGTAGTTAAGCCAAAGTTTGAAAGCCGCTAATCGTTCGCGGCTCACAAGTATCTTTTCCTTGAAGGGTGGAACTACCGATACCGATACCCGATTCTGGAAGTAGGGTTCAATGGCTTTTATGGCATCAATGCACACAATTGTTTGTCTGTTTGTTCTGAAAAATCTATCGGGGTCTAGCTGCTCCGATAACTTATCTAGCGACAGCTCGATGATGTACTCTTTGCGGCTTTGGGTAACTGCAAAGGTCTCCTTGTTTTCGGAGTAGAAATAGGCAATATCGCTAACCTGAAGGGTTATGAAATGGTTTGCTCCGGCAATTAGAAAACGGGTGCGGTAGCGCTTTTCTGGGTTTGATAGTGATTCTAGAGCATCTAGTAGCAGCTCGTTTTTTGCTGAATCCTTGGTGTAGCGCGATGTTAGGTTCTCAAATTTTACAATGGCATCTTGTAGACGCTGCTGGTCAATGGGCTTTAACAGGTAGTCTATACTGTTTAGTGAAAAGGCTCTAACGGCATACTCATCATAAGCAGTAGTAAAAACAATCATACTTTCGGGCTTTGCCTGCTCCACAAAGAGGAATGAGTTTCCATCGGAAAGGTGGATGTCAAGAAAAGCTATGTCTGGATGCGGGTTTGAAGCGAACCATTCCACCGCTTCGTCAATGCTTCCCGGAATAACGGTTATGCTCCACGATGGCCTTAGCGTCTCAATCATGCTTTTTAGTAGCCGGGCAGCGGGAATCTCATCCTCAATAATTACTACTCGTATGGTGTCATTCATAAAGCAGTGGTACTTTAACGGTAAACGATATGTCTGTTTTAATTACCTCAATGCTTTTGTTGCAGATTAGCTTATACCTGTCGGAAAGGTTTTTAAGCCCTGTTCCCGATGTGTAGCTATCTTTTTTGGGGCATATGTTGTTGCTAACCGTTAGCATCTCCTCGTTGGCTATGAATCCTATGCTTATGGTCATTGGTTTGCTTATGCTAACAAGGTTGTGCTTTATTACGTTTTCGGCTAGCAGCTGAAGCGTAAGAGGTGGCACTTTGTATGCGTATAAGTTGGGTGCAAGGTTAAGATCAACAGATATGCAATTCTCTAGCCGTATTTGGTGCAAAAGAATGTACGATTCCAGAAAACGTAGCTCATCGGCAAGAAGGGCTAGCTGCTGGTTGTGATTCTGTAGTATGTAGCGGTAAACATCGGACAGGTTCCTAGTAAAAAGTATGGCATTTTGTGGATTATATTCAATCTCGGAAATAAGCACGTTAAGGCTGTTGAACAGGAAGTGAGGGTTTAGCTGATTTTGTAGTGCAGCATACTGTGCTTTGCTTGTTACTTCCTGTAGCTCGGCTTTTTCTTTGTACAGCTTTAATGTGTATAGGTACGATTGATTAACCTGCACTAGGGCCACAATAACAAGTTCAACCAGCCAAATAACGCATAGAACAACCCATCCTTGGCTGCGCACTGTAAAGGGGGCTTGAATGTTAAGCATCATCTTAACAAATCCCAGCAGCGAATAGTTTATAAGAAAAAGGATAAGTGCAATACCAATGTAGTTAAGGGTTAGCATGTAACGCTTGCGTATAAAAGATTGGGATCGCATTGTAAGCCATCGGCTAACCTGTAGCATAACAAACCCTACCACATTGAAAAAGAAAATGCATCCAACTAGCATAAGTAGTGGGGAGATATTGGATGGGCGCCCTTTTGCCATAATGATATCTCTAACAAGCAGTAGGTACGAAAAACCTCCTAGCCCCGTAAACAGGAATAGGTAAATTAGATGTGAGTATGTTTTACGTAATGATCTCATAGCTATGCGTCAATGCAAAGATAGGGTTATTCAGAGTAAAAGTAGAAAGCCCATTTGGAATAGCAAGGGGCATTGTAGTATCTGTGTTTTACATCGCTTTTATAAAGAAAAGTAGAGGAAGGAACAGTTGCTTCCTTCCCCTTTTGATGCATTAATTCCCCCAAATCACGCATCAAATTGTGCTTTGTTTTTGCTTAATCAAGTTCAATCCCAAGCGCTTTTTTTAGTTGAGAGTAGTAAACCTGTGCGTTCATTCTTGAGCGAATATAGTTTACCTGAGCCTTTTGATAGAAGATGCGAGCATCGAGTAGTTCAAGTACCGATATATTCCCTTCTGCATACCTATCTAACGCCATTTGCTCATTCTGTAAAGCTTTTGTAAGCGAGTTTCGTGTTAGCTCAACCTGCTCAATGGACTGTTTGCAGTTGGAGTAAACGCTTTCCACCTCAAGTTTTACATTATCTGTAACCTTGCTAAGGGATTCTTGGGCCATATTTACCTTTAAGCCCGAGGCTCGTTGGGTGTTTTTACGTTTTCCCCACTCAAATATTGGAACCGATAGCTTAGCGTAAATTGCGTAGTTAGGGTCAAAATCGGGGTTGAAGTTGTATCCCGGCGATGAGTAACTTCCCTCTACCCCTAGGTAAAATTGGGGTTTGTAGTATGAATCGGCAATGCGTTGTACGGTTTGCTGAATATTAACCTGCTGCTGGGCAATACGAAGTTCGGCCCTGTTGTTCCATTCTTTGTTGCCACTAAAAGGTGCTATTACATCAGGTTTAAGAGAGGGAATAGTATCATCTATTGGCGTTTGGGCGTTAAGGTTGGTGCCAATAAATGCGTTAAGTGCCATTAGGCTAACGGTGTAGCTCTCTTCTGCCTGCTTGCGTGCAAAGCGTGCCTCGTTGAGTTTTACCTCAGCCATAAGTAAATCGGAAGGATTAACAAGTTTTACATCAACGCGTTGTTGTATCACTCCAACAATGTTTTCCATGGCCAGCTCCATTTGCTTCGATATGCTTAAGTACTCCTTGGCGGCAACAGCATTCCAGTATTTGCAGTCTGCTTGATAGTAAACGGATTGTTTGGTAACTGTTATGTTCTCTTCTGCTATATGCCGCTCTTGCTGAGCAATATCAACCATAAGCCTATTTCTGCCTCCGGTGTATATTGGTTGTAGAACTTGGAGGTTTGCTGCATAGCTCATATTGTCTCCTTCAAAGGCAAGGTTGCCAATTTGAGGGAGGGTTACATTTAGTTCCATGGGGTTACCCGTGAACCGGGACATAGCGCTAGCGCTAACCTTAGGGAGTAAGTCGGCATGGGCCATTTGCTCCTTGGCTGCGGTGTACTCCACGTTGTGTTGGGCCACTTTTAGATCGTGGTTGTAGTCTAAGGCCATTTCTCTATACTTTGTGAGCAATGGATTGCCCTGTGCAAGAGCAGAACCAAAAGGTAGTAGCAGTGCTGCTATAATTAGTGTTTGTTTCATGTTTATTTACTTTATCTTATAGAAAATGGCCATTAGTGCTGGGGTTACAAATAGGGTTAGGAGCGTAGCAAAGGTCAACCCAAACACAATTGTTGTAGCCATGCCGTTGAAAACCACATCAAAAAGTAAGGGTACCATTCCAAGTACAGTTGTGCCTGCAGCCATAATAACGGGACGAGCGCGAGAAACCGTTGATTCAATTATAGCACAACGGAGCGAGTCTCCCTTGCGGTGCAGGATGTTCACCTCATCAATTAGCACTATCACGTTCTTGATTATCATGCCTAGCAGTCCAAGCCAACCGGTAATGCAGAAGAATCCAAAGTCGAAGCCCATTATTAGCATTCCTAACGCTACGCCAATAACCGATAGGGGGAGGATTAGAATAATGATTAGTGGCTGTTTTATATTACGGAATAGCGCAACCAGAATGATTATAAGAAGCAGAAAGGCTAAGGGGAAGTATTTGGTTAGGGCGGTCATAGCCTCTCCCTGATCCTTAAACTGTGAATCCCAGAAAAAGGTGTAGCCCTCAGGTAGCTCAATTTGCTCTATGGCGTTGCGAATTTCGGTGTGCACCTCGCCCATGGTGTAGCCCGGTTTAACATCGCACATGGCGGCCATGGTTAGGTCACGGTTGTAGGTTTTTACCACAGGGTACTCCCAGTTCACGGCAATTCCCTTTGTGGCTTCCGATAATGGTACTGAGCGCTGTCCGTTCCAGATGGGGAAATCGGCTAGGCTCAGCAATGAGGTTGGAGCATCCTGATTTGCACGCAACATTACAGGCACTTTTTTCTCTCCATCCCTAAATACTCCAACGGGGAGCCCATCGCTTGCCGATTTTGTTGCCTCAACTAGTTGCCCTTTTGTGATGCCTAGTATTCCGGCTCTAATAGGATCAAATTGAGGTTTAATTACCATGGTCATGTTACCCCACTCGCCACGCGCATTAGCAACCTTTGCGTTTGATTGCATAATAGAAAGAGCCATGTTGGTAAGCGAGTCAAGGATTGCCACATCGGGGCCACAGAAACGTGCCTCTATAAGGGCTTGTGGCTGTGCTCCTAAATCAAAGCGGTTTACCTTTACAAACAGGTTAGGGAATTGATTAGGTATGGTTTGGCTTAGTTCCTTTTGTAGCTTACGGGCTTCCTTTGCCGATTTTGCTTTGATAACGCAGTTGGCATAGTTGGGCTGAGTCCCAAAGTTAGAGTTGGCTAAGTAGTAGCGTGGGGGCGATTGGCCAATGTATGCTGATACCATTTCAACCTCATTGTACTGCTTCAAGTGAAGAGCTAATTCATCAACTCTAAGGTCCATCTCCTCAATTCTTGTTCCTTCGGGCATCCATATGTCTAGTGTAAAGTACTGCTTGTTGAGCTGGGGCATAAATACTTTAGGGATAAACTGAAAGCCCCAAACAGAAAGTATTAGTAGCATAACTAGAGCCGAAACCATTACGTATTTGTATCTGATTGTAGCGGTTAGCGCCTGTCTAAACCATTGGAATAGAGGCCCTGTGTTGACCTCCGTTTTTATCTCGTCTCGGTTGGGTCTTGGCACAAAGCGCTCCATGAAAAAGGGCGTTTGTATCATGGCAAAAATCCAGCTAAAGAATAGGGATACGGCTATTACAATAAACAGCGATGATAGGAGCTCTCCCGATATGTGCGGCGATAGGTAAACGGGCATAAAGGTAAGAATGGCAATTGCCGTAGCAGCAAGTAATGGTAGCGCCGAGGTTCCCACAGCACGCATTACAGATACCCGTTTACGCATTCCCTTTTGCATGTTTACCAGAGCTAAATCTGTAACCACAATGGCATTATCAACGAGCATTCCCATAGCAATGATTATGGCTGCAAGTGACATGCGCTGCAGCGCGATATTGGTGGCCTGCATGTAGATTAGCGTTGCGAATATTGAGAAAACGAGTCCGCTGCCCACAAGTATCCCATTACGAAATCCTATGAAGAAGAGCAGTATTGCCACTACCGTTAGTACGGATACTATTAGGTTGATCATGAAGCCGTTGTTTGCTTCGGCCGACTCGTGCCCCTGATCGTAGATGCAGCTTATAGTTAGGCCATCGGGAAGGCGATTAGCGTATGAGTCAATGCATGCTTTAACCGCATTGGCCATATCAACCACATTGGCATTGGGTACGGTGGCAATGGCTATCCCTATTGACTTTTGTCCATTAACACGCATCAGGCTTCGTGTGGGTTTGATGTAACCTTCCTGAACCTGTGCTATATCCTTTAGCCTAAAATTTTCTCCACTTGGCGATACAATCGTTAAGTTCTCAATGGTCTCAACGCTTGTAAGGTTTCCTGTAGCCTCTATGCGAATACGATTGGATGCGGTTTCCACTGCTCCTCCATCTACAATACGGTTCTGCTTGTCTATTGCAGCGGCAATGGCTGTGGGGGTGATGCCCCGCTGGGTTATTGCTGCAGGCGAGAGTATCACATCTATAGTTGGAGCCTGAATTCCGTATAAATCAACTTTGCCAACATCCTTTATGGCGAGTAGGCTACTCCGTATCTTCTTAGCCCAATCCTCCATTTCACGATACGTGTACCCTTCGCCGCTTAGCCCGTAAAATACACCCAGCACATCGCCAAAGTCGTCGCGAACCAGCGATGGGCCTGCTCCTTTTGGGAGCTTGCTCTGCGCATCATTAACCTTTCTGCGCAGCTTATCCCATAGCTGCTGCATTTTATCGGCTCTGATCTCCTTTTTTACATACACTGTGATCTTGGAAAGCCCCTCTCTATTCTCCGATTTTACGTAGTAGAGCTCATCTAGGGTTTGTATCGATTCGGTTAGCACATCGGTTACTTGCTGCTGTACCTCCATGGGAGAGGCTCCGGGGTACGATGTAATCACCAGAGCCTGCTTTATGGTAAACGGAGCATCCTCTAGTTTCCCCATTTTTGTGTAGGCATACAACCCTCCCGCCATAACAAGAAATAGAAGTAGGTAGGTGAAGGTTCTATTCTGAAGAAAATACTTTACAATTTTCATTGGTTGCTGATTATCTGTACTCTTTGCTAAAAATGTTTCGACTTTGCTACTGCGCTATAACCAGTATTCCGTTGTATAGCTGGTCTAATCCTGTTGTGGCAATTACTTCTTCGCCCATTAGCCCGCTGGTTACTTCCACCATGCCGTTGCTTAGTATTGTGCCGGTGGTGATTTTTTTGGCGTTTGCGCGTCCATCACTATTTATAACCCAAACAAAGGAGCCCAGCGATGGTCGGTTGCATACCGTTTGCACAGGAATGGCAAGTGCCTGTGCTTGCTTTTCGGCTATGTCAATGCGTAGTGATCCTGTCATTCCTCCAAGCAGCTCTAACCCCTTGGTTTGATTTGAGATGAGTGCTGTGAGTAGAAATGAAGTGTTATTAGTGCCCGTGCTTCGGCTTATCTCTACCAGTTCTGCAGGGAATGTTTCCGCAGGAATGGCATCAAAGCAAGCACTAATGCTTGTAATTGATTCTTCTGCTGATGCAATGCTTTCGGGGATGGAGGCCTCTATCTTAATTTGGCTAAGATCAATAAATGAAACAATGGGCTGAATGGGGCGTACGTCTTGATGCTGCTCGGCAGCTACGCGTTGCACATATCCATCAAACGGGGCAATAAGCTGCGTGTAGTGCAGCTGGTTTTGCGCAGCATCGTAAGCGGCTTTGGCTATGGCTAAATCGGCCTTTGCCTTTTCATGGCTACTTCCCGATATATTGCCCTTTTGGTAAAGGGCTGCAATGCGTGCATGCTCTGCTTTTGCTTGTGCGTAAACCGCTTTTGCTCGGCGAGCGGCAATGGCGTAGTCGCTGCTATCTATGGCGGCAATTACCTCTCCTTTTCTGTAGAAGCTACCAGGGTAAGCGTTTAGCGTAGCAAGTTGTCCTCCTACTTGGAACGATAGCTCAACCCACATTTTGGGTTTCGATATAAAAGGGAAGCTGCGTGCCGCGGTGCTAGTGTAGGGCTGAACCTTATGTGTTTGAACCGTTTTGGGTGATTCCGCCTTTTCGACGGCTGATGGGCTACAAGATGCTAGTAGCATAACAAAACAGGCAGTAAGAAAGTGTTTCATCGCTTTATTTCATCAATTTTTGGCGAAGAAACTACTCCCTGTTCTTGCTTGAGGTAAAAAAGATGACGAAGCGGAATAATTGGGTTCCGAAACGTATTATTTTTTGATGAGGCAAATGCTTATGAGTACCTATTCAAAGTCTATTTTAATGTCTATTTTTATGAGATTTAATATGAGGAGATGGTCGTTTTTTTATCTCTTTTCGGAATAATCTCACTAAACCCATGAGCAATACATACCAGTTTAGCACCGATCAGGTTGGCTTTTCCGATAGTGGAATCCATTTTCTTAGAAGCGGGTACTGCTACAAAACGGTTCCGTACCAATCAATAGAACACCTCACAATCAAAAGGGCTAAGGAGTTGAATAATTGGCTCTGGGTTTTGCTCGTTGGTATTGCCCTTTTGTGCTTTGTTGCTTACGATTTGGTTACCATCTACTCATTGCTTTCCAGTGATAGCGCATACGTAATCTACATAGAGCGGCTCCTTATTCCTCTTTTCCCGTTTCTGCTGGGGGTGTATTCTGTGGTTATATCGCTACGCGTAACACTGGTTGCTGTGGGGCAATCAAGGGATGGAAAACTTTACATCCCATTGCGGAAAATAATGAAGCAAGGGGTTTACAACGATTTTGTTGCTTTTGTAAAGGAAAAAATCTCAGGAATATCAATAGAATAATCTATCTCGCATTATTATGGCAAATTGGCAAAGTAAGCTCTCTAAGGATCCAAGTGAATGGCTGTTGAACAGTACCCCATGGACAAAGTATAACACGTTAACTCAGCTGTTAGGTCAGCATGAAACATCTCCCGATGTAGCTGCGGCTAGAGCCGAGATGTTAGCCCACCCCCAGATTTTGAGTGTGATTAATGATGCGAATGACTGGTTTCGGATTCCACCCACCCGTCACGATGATTCAAAGATGTCCCACTACAAGCTAAAGATGCTTGCCGATTTTGGCTTATCCATTAGTGACGGAGGAATCTCTGGTATAGTAGAAAAAGCGAAGGAGCATACAGAAAATGGCCTGTTCTGCATTAAGCAGGCTTTGCCAGAGAAAGGGAACTTTAACGTTAAAATAGATGCTGATTTCAATGAATGGCATGCGTTGCCCTGCGATTCAATTTTGATCTCATCAATCCTATATAAACTGGGCGATAGAGGTGCTGTAGTTCAAGAGTCGGTGCAATCAATTTGTTCAAAATGGGATACGGAGATCGGTTGGTTCTGTCATCTCTTTTTTGTTGAGAGCCAGTTTAAGAAGTGCAAAATGGGTTGCCCTATGGCTGGATTGCATACACTAGAGCTGCTTTCCCTGTTAAAAAATGTAGATTCTACGCTTGTTAGAAATGCTTATAGTCCATTAAAGTATCATAGGGAACTGGGTAAGTCTCTTTACTATTTTGGCCGTTCAAAAAAGTTCTGGTCGCTTAAATACCCCTATGTTTGGTATAATGCTCTTTATATTGCCGATGTGTTAACCCGATTCAATGAGCTTAAGGGTGAACCTTTGGTTGAGGAAATAGTAGAATGGATAGTTAAGTCTCAAACATCGGAAGGGACTTTTATCCCAACCTCAATGTTTATGGAGTATAAAGGCTGGGATTTTTCCAATAAAAAAGAGCCATCCCCTTGGTTGACTTTTCTTTGTTGTAAAATTCTAAAGCAGTATTTCGGTTAGATTCTCTAATGCAGTTTGTGGCGTTATATAGCAATCTAAAATGATTGTTATGGTTTGCTATTGCGTGGGGTGCTCAAAATTTTCTGCTAAAAAACAAGAAAAATGCATTTTTCCATAGGGTATAGCCTGGCTTTTGTATCATAGTAATGGTTTTCCCTTTTTCTGCTTAGGTTGAAGTGGGCTTTGTGATGTTGGATAGGTGGATAGGAATGCGTTGCAGCAAATAGAATAATTATAATAAATAACATCATGAAGAGAATCCTTTCCTGCTTTTTGCTTTGCGTAAGCGTACTAGTATCGGTTGCTCAGGATAATGGGGCAATAACAATTGGAACGGTTGACGTCGTTGAGTCTAAAATACTGAACGAAACCCGTAAGGTATGGGTGTATGTGCCGGGCAGCGCTCAAACCGACATTGCTGGGCCTAAAAGTTACCCAGTGATTTACATGCTCGATGGTGACTCTCACTTCTCGGCCATGGTGGGTCTAGTGCAGCAGTTCTCAAGAAACGCCCTTTGCCCAGAGATGATTGTAGTGGGTATCACCAACACCGATCGTACCCGCGATTTAACCACCTCGCATATGCCAAACCCTATTCCCATGATGGGCAATGCCGTTGCCAAAACATCGGGAGGGTCGGATACGTTCCTGTCGTTTATAGAGAAGGAGCTAATGCCCTATATCGATTCAAAGTATCCAACACAGCCATACAAGGTATTCGTGGGGCACTCATTTGGCGGGCTAACCGTAATGAATGCACTTGTAAACCACACCCACATGTTTAATGCCT